>JAUSMY010000041.1 GCA_030646035.1 Thermodesulfovibrionia bacterium
ATGGCACGACAAAGTATCACTTTAGCCAATCAAAATGATGAATGGTTGAAAAAGCAAGTTGCAGAAGAAGAATTTACCAGTAAGAGTGAAGCCGTAAATTATTTAATAAAGCAAGCACGTGAGCGGGAAGAATATCACAACTATGTGCAAATGAAAATCGATAGAGGTTTGAAAAGTGGTTTTAGCACTAAAACCAAAGAGGAATTATTGGCGGAAATTAAAAGTAGGCTAAATGTATAAGTATCATTTATCTTATGAAGCAGAAGAGGATATTATAAGAATTTTTGAGTATGGTTTAGGAAGATTTGGTTTGCAACAAGCTAATAAATATTACGATATGTTGTTTGAGTGTTTTACTAAAATAGCATCAAATCCGTTTATGTTTCCAGTGGTTACAAAATATAAGGATATAGATCGTTTCTGTGTTTGTGGAGTTGATACTATTTATTACAATATTAAAGGTAATGAAATTGAAATCATCACAATCATCGGAAGACAAGATTTTTAAGAGTTCTTTGACATATAGTTTTTCGACATCTTAAACATCTCAAACCACAACTGAAAGATGTGGCATCCGCCCAGCAGGGATGCAGTAGCTTTCAGTTGTGGTTTGATTAAAGATTAGAAAACACGATATTTTATGACGCTTATGTTTGTTTTTACCATGGGTTGTGGTTTGATTAAAGATTAGAAAACACGATATTATAGGTGTTGCGGTTACTCCAAGTGTCTTAGTTGTGGTTTGATTAAAGATTAGAAAACACGATATTTAGCTATTCCGAGCGCACCGCCTTCGACTGTTGTGGTTTGATTAAAGATTAGAAAACACGATATTGTTGAAGAAGATTGTCCACCAAATTCACTGTTGTGGTTTGATTAAAGATTAGAAAACACGATATTTTTTGAGGGAATTGGAGTGATTAACCTTAAGTTGTGGTTTGATTAAAGATTAGAAAACACGATATTTTCAGGGGATATTGATGCAGGATTACTTATGTTGTGGTTTGATTAAAGATTAGAAAACACGATATTATTTTATACCACCATAGCTACCATCCTCTGTTGTGGTTTGATTAAAGATTAGAAAACACGATATTTTGAGTTGGTAAAGATACTTTTAATCTATAGTTGTGGTTTGATTAAAGATTAGAAAACACGATATTAAAGTCTTCAGTCATTGCATTGGTTGGACTGTTGTGGTTTGATTAAAGATTAGAAAACACGATATTCTAAAGCCTCGTTTCTTGCTCCTGACTTTTGTTGTGGTTTGATTAAAGATTAGAAAACACGATATTGTGTCGGAGTGGTATTGCTCGTTAGTCATTGTTGTGGTTTGATTAAAGATTAGAAAACACGATATTAAGGAACTGTTTTAGCGATAGCAGGCAATAGTTGTGGTTTGATTAAAGATTAGAAAACACGATATTTTTATTTTCATAAACCATTCCGTATGCAATGTTGTGGTTTGATTAAAGATTAGAAAACACGATATTAACGGAAAGTTTGTT
>JAUSMY010000042.1 GCA_030646035.1 Thermodesulfovibrionia bacterium
CGAACGGCGCGGGCAAATCCACGCTGTTCAAGCTGATCACCGGAAAAGAACAACCGGATTCCTGCGAAGTGAAGATCGGCACCACCGTCAAGATCGCGCACGTCGATCAGGCGCGCGATTCGCTGGATAACGACAAGACCGTGTTCGACGCGATCTCCGGCGGCAACGAGATCCTGACCGTGGGCAAATACGAAACCCCGGCGCGCGCCTACATCGGCCGCTTCAACTTCAAGGGCGGCGACCAGGCCAAGATCGTCGGCCAGCTTTCCGGCGGCGAGCGCGGCCGCCTGCACCTCGCGCAGACGCTGATCTCCGGCGGCAATGTGCTGCTGCTCGACGAACCCTCCAACGACCTCGACGTGGAAACCCTGCGCGCCCTCGAAGATGCGCTGCTCGAATTTGCCGGCTGCGTAATGGTCATCTCCCACGACCGCTGGTTCCTTGACCGCATCGCGACCCACATCCTCGCGGCGGAAGGCGAATCCAAGTGGACGTTCTTCGACGGCAACTATCAGGAATATGAGGCGGACAAGAGGAAGCGGCTGGGTGAAGAGGGCGCGAAGCCTAAGCGGATTCGGTATAAGCCGATTTCTAGATGATTCATTGGTTTATTAGTTATAGGTTTCCTTCTAATTAAGGTGTCGAAATAATGGTTGCTAATTATTGGGATGAGTGTCTCAGATGTATCCAGTGAGAGTGTAGATGATTAGAGCTACCGTATTTATTGACTGGGACGCTGCCAAGCGCCTTGTAAAACCCAAATGGAGTGCAGATGAAAATGAAAGCATTCCACTAACCAAGCTAGTCCCACACGTTGAATCTTGTTTTTCTGAGTTGCAAACATCCGTTGCAAATACAATTAACGCAATGCGATTAAATGACTATGTGACGATTATAAAGAGTCGTATTTATCATGGCTGGCATAGCCGAAAATCAAAAACCAAAGAGAGAGCGGCTTGGGAAGATGCAGCACCAAAACTAAGATCTAGATCAGTTGGGAAGGTCTCATATCTCCCCGATATCGCATATGGAAATGAACTACTTTGCGGTGGTAAACGTAGCCCTCTATTTGACACGCTTAGAAAGCGTCCAGATACAGGGCAAATAGAACAGAAAATGGTGGATACTGCGCTAACTTCTGATTTACTTTGGTATTGCAGATCTGAGAGTTGCCAAGCTAAACGTGGCGACCCTCCACCTGCTTTAGCCATAATCGTAGGTGACGACGACGATTTAATTCCTGGTGCAATTGTTTCTGAAGCATGGGGGATACCCACTCGGGTTCTTCGTGTTGGCAGGGATAATGTGAACAAGCATCTATCAACGGGCGGTTTGATCGTAATGCTATCAAAGGAAAGCACATGTTAGACATAGACGAAATCATTTGTGATATTTGCGCATTTGCAGATCCGTTTACGGAACAAAAAACCCGAAAATTAAAAAACTCTACTCAAATAGAACTGATTCGAAACGGCAGGAAAATCACTTACGAAATAGCACCAGATTTGGGACGTTTTACAGCAAAACATCGTGAGCGCAGTTTTAGTGGTATCGCGTCACTCATTGCTTCAGATGAATTTGCAAATCTTCACCGCTTTGCTCAGACGCAACTTCGATCTTTCCAAGATAAATCAAAGATCCCCCCCATACCCACAGAGATTGATTTTGAAGGTCAGCGCATTGCTTTAAATAACTTATCAGCCGAGTTGTGCAACACAAATGTCAATACTAGGCTGATTTTGATTGATGGGCCAGCAGGGGTGGGTAAAACCTACTACATTGAACGTTTGGTACAAGGCCAAGCTGAGAAAATGATGAAAGGCCAAGTCTCCCCCTTGGTGCTGCACGTTAGCAGTAGAGGTAGACGCCTATCGAATCTGAGAGATGTCTTAGCTGCTACCACGCAGGATTATGCTGCTGAATTTGGTGCGCGCCATGTACCCATATTAGTAAGGCATGGATTGCTTGTGGCAGCAATTGATGGTTTTGATGAACTAGTGGACGCAGATGGATACGAAGATTCATGGTCTGCTCTGCGAGAGTTTGTTGGCGATGTTAAAGAACGCGGCACAATAATATTGGCAGCAAGAGACACGTTTGTAGAAGAACAAGAGTTGTTGGCAAGAATAAATAGCGCGAGCAATGTCGTTGCTTTATCAATGGCTCATATTCGGACAATAACACCGAGTGCCGCAAAGGATTGGCTGCTCCAGAACTCGAAATGGAAGCCTGCCGAAGTTAATTCTGAAACCACAGATTACATATTGATCGAAAACAGTTATGCGCTTCGTCCATTTTTTCTCCGAATACTTTGGGATGCAGGCAAATGGGAAAGGGTGTTGGACATTGGCCCGCGGACATTCCTGGTAAATCATTTCATTGAGAGAGAAGCTAAGTTAATAGCCAAGCAAATTGAAGGATTAACACCCGAGATAATTACTCCTGCACTAATTTCATTGTTTCAAGAGGTCGCCTTGGAAATGACTTCAAGGGAAGTAGATACAGTGGAAATGGAGCATCTGACATTTCTTGCTCGATATTGTTTTGAGGGAACACTTAATGAAGGATCTATTCGAAAATTAATGCACAAGGCTGGAAGCTTCGCATTATTAGAACAATCAAATCAACCAGGGCATAGGCGATTCTCACATAGCGAAATAATGCAATATTTTCTTGGTGGGGCTCTTGTTTCAGCACTCGCGGCAAAAACAGTGCCAAGTGTTTTACGCAGGGCAGTAATCGGCGCCGAACATGCGGAAGTGTTTTTCGAAGTGTTTGTCAATGATGAAGATAAAGCAAAAAAAGCTGCCCAGTTTCTTTCATCAGCAATCTCAAGTGAAATCTCGATGGATAGATTGCATAACAATGGTGGAACAATTCTTACATTGGCCTTTTCTGCCGGTCTGTTAGAGAGGCTTGATTACTTGGAAGTGGTTGATGCATCAATGGCAGGTGGAGCACCTGAGGGAGAGGTATCAAGCTCGAACTTTGCCAGACTTGATGTATGCGGCGCTGATTTTTCGCATATTGAATTCACGGATGTTGCAATCAATACGCTAGTTGTAGACGATACAACAAGGTTTGGGTCGTCTTTGCCGAAAATTACTCAACTGGAAATTCGCTCTGATGGTATTGCCAAAATTGAACGTGATCCAAGCCAGATATCACAATTTATTGCCAGTCATTCTATTGCTTCTAGCAATGCCGATTATCTTCACAGTGCCTTAATAAAACTATTAGAGCGTGTGGCTAGAAGGGCTGCTCGCTTCTTTTATTTACGAGAACATGGAGACGATGACGAGTACGCATTGTTGCTAAAAGATCCAAACTGGCAAGTCGTAAAAAGTGTACTGATTCAACATAAACGTATAGATGTTGTCACAAGGAAATCAATGCATGGTCGACCGGCGCCACTTCTACGAATCAAGAATCCCAAAGACCTCCTTGATTGGTCGATACCAGAAACAATCGCTATATTCAATGATTTAATTGGAATCAAAGGGGCCAGGGTCGCAATAGCGCGGTAGGCTGGGGTAAGGCACGAGCCCCAGCATGGGGTAAAAGCTGGGGTTCGCAAGCTCACCCCAGCCTATGGCAGGGAGAATTAAAGAGGCCAGACACGAAACAGTTTCAGGATGCCACGATGGAAATGAAGCAGATCAATTCGGGCAGGTTGCGCGCCATTGGCTACGATGCGCGCGCCCGGATGTTGCAGGTTCAGCTCGACGACGGCAGCACGTTGCAGTACGGCGGCGTCGGCGAGGATACTTGGCGCCGCTTCAGC
>JAUSMY010000043.1 GCA_030646035.1 Thermodesulfovibrionia bacterium
CGGATTGATTTTCTACAATTTTGTGGATTGTCCTTATCGGACGCGATACCGGACGAAACTACTTTGTGCCGGTTCCGTAACCGGCTAGTGACCGGCGACCGACTAGATGATCTGCTGGCTTCTATTAATGAACAGCTCCAATCACACGGATTAATGATCAAGGGTGCGACGGGAGCGGTCATTGATGCCACGCTGATTGAGTCAGCGGCACGCCCTAAAAAGACTATCACCCTGGAGGTGGATGCCGAAGGTAAGGCTGTTCAGTTTGAAGATGGCAGTCAGCCTGGAATCAGCTGTACCGAAGAACAAAGTGCGGATCCGGATGCGACCTGGCTAAAGAAAGGCAAGAAGTCGCAGTTTGGCTACCGCAGTTATCTGGTAGTGGATGCTCAAGACGGCTATGTGCGCGGGATTCACACCGCTCCTGCCAACCAGAGCGAAATGATACATTTCGAAGCAGCTATCGATGTCGCGCATATCGAGGCGAATCGGGTGTATGCCGACAAGGGATCTGCCAGCAATGCCAATCGGCAATTTCTAAGAAAGCAAAAGATCAAGAGCGCAATCATGCATCGCGCGTATAAAAACAATCCACTTTCGTCACGACAGAAGCTGGCGAATCAATTGATCAGCAAAAAACGCTATATTGTCGAACAGTGTTTCGGCACAATCAAACGCTTATTCAGAATGGGACGCGCCAGCTACTTCGGTACGGTAAAAATCAACGCCCAAGTGATACTGAAAAGTATCTGCATGAATCTGAAAAAAGCAGCCAACAAAATCTTCGTGGATCAACCATTGAGGGGAGCAATCCGTCCAAATGTGGCATAAGGGGGGAAAGCTCCCCTGAAAAAGGAAAAAAATCTCACTTTTTTACCAAAATGACGTGCCAACAACTGTCATTTAGATTTTTCTCTTATCGATCACAACAAATTTACGAAGTTATGCAGAGGTCTTTGTAAGTAACTGGTAAGAAACGATTTCAAGCTTCTGGTGGAAGCATCGACTAAATAGTGATTAAACAAAAAGCAGATACTTTGAGAAGACTCCTGCATAACCTCGCCTGCCAGAGCAATAACCAACTAAAATAGAGGAAGTTAAAAGACAGTTGGAGCAAGAGATGCAGATGAGTTTTGGAACGCTGGAATTGGCAGAGCGATTGAAGCGAGATAATGTTCTGATGAAGATTGATGCCCTGATTGACTGGGAGGAGTTACGTCCGAAGCTTAGGGGTTTATACAAACGCGAGTTATCGCATGGTGGAGGACAGGAACCATTTGATGCGCTGATGATGTTCAAAGCGATACTGCTGGGGCAGTGGCATAGTTTGTCGGATGCTGCGTTGGAGCA
>JAUSMY010000044.1 GCA_030646035.1 Thermodesulfovibrionia bacterium
GGACATCGGGAAGCTCACTTAAACGTACTGCGGTTGCCTTGAAGTGCATGCTGTAGCGATGCACTTTTGGCGGTCTCGATTTGCCCATGAAACACCTCCGTTTGGTTAGGGAGAGGTGTCAATTATTTTGGGGGAAGGTTACAGTCCCGCTTGAGCGTAGGGTTAGGGGGCGACTTCCCTGTGCTGTTTTTCCTTATCTATTGCCCGAATCTCTTTTTCTAGCTCCAATTTTTTGTCATTTAATTCGTGCGTATCCATTGCTTTTAAGCTCTGATCATCTTCCTTATGAATTGATACCGAGTCAGCATTCTTATGCATTGATCCGCCAATATCTGGCGAATCAGCGGGACACGCTGGGCCAGGACAGTTTTTCCAAATACCACCTCCGATCTCTGCGGCTGGAACGGTGGTGGTGAAAAAAATTAAAAACAGAGTTGGATAGACCCTCATTTTCTTATCTCCTCATGAAGCTGTCGAAGAATCTTAATTTGCCAATTTCGCCATTCATTAACACTGGGCAGTTTCTCGACAGTGAGTTCTGCTTGTTGAGCATCCCAAGACTTAAATTGAAGCGCCATCTCCGAAGCTGGCTGGCTGTAATACAAATGCATTAAATCGAGAGCTGAAAAAAGTTTATCTCTGGCATCTGAACGGGCGAATACAACCCTCTTGAAATTCTCTCGCTCTTCGCTACTTGGTGCGTCTTTTCTTAAATCGAATTGTTTCCTAAGGATAATCAATCGGTTCCAATTTTCAACGTATATCGAAAACTCAACCGCAACATCGTCCGCTGCCTTCGCTTGTTTTTCCAGAAAGAATCTGTTTGTGGATACGACAGAATTGAATTGGGCAATAAATAGGCCTGCAATTAACCCAAGAACGGCAGTCATGGCTGGTGACACGATATGCTCCAATATCGCAGCAGTTTTAGATTTTTCTTCGCTCATCAGAATTCCCTTTCATTTGACCCTTAACGTAAATTAGACCGGCTTGATAAGACCTTTTTCATGAATATTGAGCCCCAACGCATTAAACATTTGAACAACAATTCTGCCAAATACCAACGCTGCAATATCTTTTGCCAGTGCTGAATCAGCTTCAGTGCAAGATGCCCCCAGATGAATGATTTTGTTTCGAAATTTCTGAATGTCCAGAGCTTCCTCAAGCAACGGCTTGGTTCCACCCTCGCGCTTTATTTCGTTTAGGTCAATTTCGGCGATGTCCGTGAATAGCTGTGCTAGCAAGCCTTTGTATCTGTCAAATCCGGACTGACCGAGGGCGTACTGAACAATCACATCAGCAAGATTATCGTTGTGAACAAGCCCATAAACCACCGGCTTAAGAAGAGTTGCCTTTAAAAATAATTCAATTGATGTTGCGAAAAAGACAAGCGCTGCCGAGTAGTGGTTTGCTTCATGTAACGCCTTCGCTTCCTGATAAGAGTTAATTGCTGGGCGCATGACTTCAGGGTGCTTAAGATAAAAAGATCGAAGACGTTCAGCAGCAAATTCCTCGATTGCCTGTGACTTATGATCGGCATAGAGTTCCTGACCAATGCGGTCATACATCTCGTCTAGGGCTGCATCGTGCTCGTCGTAGCTCATAAGGTCTAACGTGAAGCTAAGGGGCGCTGCGCTTTTGCGGCGGAATCTTCCCCCGATTTAATTGACACCTGATTAAGCCAACTGATATTCATACGTTGCTGGCGACACGTAGTTTAAAGACGAGTGCATTCTACTGCGGTTGTAAAACGGAATATAGCTGCGCAGCACCGAGAGCATTTGAC
>JAUSMY010000045.1 GCA_030646035.1 Thermodesulfovibrionia bacterium
GGCAACGTAACATTGGCAGGCACAGTAACAGCCGACACCACAACCGTAGCAATAACGGCAGGCAACGATATCACAACCAGCAACACAGTGATAGCACAGACAAACGTAACAATGACAGCTGATGAAGATGCAGCGGTCAGCAATAACGTGACAGCCACCACAGGAAACATAACCATTACCACCGGCAGAGACATGGCACAGACAGTCGGTACGATTCAGGCGTTAGTCGGAGGCGTGGAAGTAGTCGCAGGAAGAGACATAGACGTCATATCAATTAATGCCAATGCCAATAACATGACAGGCGGCAATGCCATCAAACTTACGGCAGATGGCAATGTAATCGTCAATGTAGGCGGCACAGGATTAATTGCGACAGGGTCTCTTGGGCTGAATATTGCAATAGACCCAGTTGATGTGACAATAAGCAACGTAGTAACAGCTACAGGCGATGTAGACATTACGGCATCCAACAACATCACAGTTGGGGCAATTGTGACAGCAGACAGCGACTCAAACGGAACTGGTAATGCGACATTGACAGCTGATGACGATTCAAGCAGTGCAGGCGACCTTACAGCTACAGTGTTAATAACCGGAGAAAACGTAGATATAAGCGGTTACAACGTAACAGCGAGCACGCTTACTGCAGACAGAAATGCCAGCGGGACAGGTAATGTCACGGTAACGACCCAAGATAATGCCACACTTAATGCCGCAGTCACAGCAGGCCAGACATCCGGCACAATTGATATAACAGCAACAGCTGGAAATGCAGTAACAGGAGCGGCAGGAACACTTGACGCAGGCGGCGCGATAACAGTAGACGCGGGCCTTGACATAACACTCGGCGCGACAGTAGACAGCGAATTAGCCAGCGTAACGCTTACAAGCGGCAATGACACAGACATCAACTTCACAATAACGGCAGAGACCGGAGTAACGGTCAATGCAGACAACAACGTAAGCATAGACGCCAACATACTTGCAGACGAGGACGGCGGCGATGACGGCGACGTAACGATCAACGCGGATGCGGACAACAGCAGCGCCGGTAACGTTACAATGGGCAACTTCACCGTTTACGGCGATGACATCACAATAACCGGCCAGAACGTACAGGTGGATGCGTTAACAGCGGACAACACAGGCGCACCACTGGTAATGACCGGAGCCGGGGATATCACAGTAAGCGCAGACAACAACGTAACGCTGAATGACACACTTACAGCAGGCACAGGCGTTACGAGCAACATAACTATAACCGGCACAGAGGGCACAGTAACGCAGGTAGGCGCCGGCAGCGACATGCTTGCAGGCGGCAGTGTTGCAGTGACAGGCGGAGCCGGAGTAGACCTTAACGGGACGATCGGAAGCGGTACAATAATAGGCAATAACGTAACAATTGCCTCAGCGTTAGGCAGTATTGATACAACTGGTACGATAGATGCAGGCCAGGATGTAACAATGGATGCAGGCCAGGATGTAACAGTGGCAGGTGATGTAACAGCAGGCGGACTCATTGATATAGCAGGCGGCCACGACGTAACGATCACGGCATTGCTTGATACGGAAACGAACAGCGGGTCAACAGTCGATGTTACAGCCGGTCAGGATGCTGTGCTTGAGGAGATAAATGCAGACGGAGCTGTAACGCTTGTTGCAGGCCGGGACATGACGTTTAACAACACTGTTGATGCAGACGGAGCTGATATAACTGCTACAGCAGGCGATGATATGTTTATAAACGCGAATCTTGGTGAAGACCTTACTGCTAATAACGTTTATCTGGTAGCTGAAACCGGCGGCATAATTGAAACCAATGGCGCAACTATCGATGCGGATTTTGATATAACGATGGATGCAGGCGAGGTGATTTCATTAGATGGTGATGTAACCGCAGGAGATGAAATATCCATGTTGGCAGGCTCTGACATCTCTATGAATGGTAATAATATTACCGCTGTTACAAGCGTAGACATGTTCAGCAACAATGGCGCCATAACCAGCGGCGCATTAGGACTCATCACAACGCCTGACCTGAATATGGGCGCGGCAACCGGAATAGATGTGAATACAGATGTTTCAACTGTAGAGGCTGTCAACACCGCAAGCGGCAATGTGAACATAATTGAGCTGGATACGGTTTCCACAAACGGGCTTACCATTGACGGTAACGGCGTTACAAACTCAGGCAACGGCACCGTAACAATTGATACGCCGCTTGACCTTACGATCAACGCCGGGATATCGGCCGGAGGCGATGTTGATTTAGAAGCTGATAATACGGTAGATATTAATAGTTCCGTAACATCACTCTCAGGGAATGTATATGTGGATTCAATTACCGATAACGTAATTGTTCAGTCCGGCGCCCCTGTTTATGCCGGCCAGGACATTATTGTAAACGCAGTAAATGAGATAGAGGTTAATGACACCCTTACAGCAGCCGCAGGAGATATTGAGCTGACATCAAGCGCTTCATATATTGATGTAAACATCGGCGGAGACATGATAGCAGGCGGCAGGGTAAATGTAGATGCCAATTTTTATGTAGATATTAATAATGCATCTGTTACAGCGCTTGCAGGCGATGTTTCTATGAATGCAGACAATGGTGATGTCGGGCTTTACAGCTCAAGTGTAAAAGCCGGTGATTATGTAAGTTTGGATGCTGATTCTGATGTTGTAGTGGATGACTCGGTTGTTCGTGCTGGCACATCTGTCTATATGAACGGCAACTCGGATGTCTTTATTCAGAACGGTTCTGACGTTGGGGCAGATACTTACGTAGAGCTTTATTCTGATGATACCGTAGAAGTCAGCAATGGTTCCCGTGTAGACGCGGGTACTTATGTTGATATGAATGCTACATATGAAGTGCTTGTAGATAACTCTGATATAGGCGCAGGCACATATGTCACAATGTATTCAGATAATAGTGATGTCGGGCTTTACAGCTCAAGTGTAAAAGCCGGTGATTATGTAAGTTTGGATGCTGATTCTGATGTTGTAGTGGACGACTCGGTCGTACGCGCAGGCACATCTGTCTATATGAACGGTAACTCGGATGTCTTTATCTTGAACGGCTCTGATGTTGGTGCAGATACTTATGTAGAGCTGTACTCAGATGACACAGTAGAAGTCAGCAACGGCTCCAGAGTTGACGCCGGTACTTATGTGGATATGGCAAGTACTTACGAGATTTTAGTAACTGACTCTGACATTGGCGCAGGCACGGATGTCACGATGTCTTCAGATCAGACATCGGCTACTCTTACAAACGCAACAGTCAGAGCAGGCGGGCTTGTTGATATCTCTGCTGAAACTTATGTTGATATCGTTGACTCTGATATAGGCGCAGATACTGATGTTGATGTCTATACAAACTCCAGCTCTATATATATTGACAACTCTGTTGTCAGTGCCGGAGGCCATGTTGATATATTTGCTGCCAATGACTATATATACATGCAGGACACTCTTGTCAGGGCCGGTGAGTATGCTGCTGTTGCTGCTGCATCAGGCGCCGGGTCGGTAGATATATACACTTCTGATATAAATGCAGGCGAGGGTGTAGATATTTTATCAGTCTTATCGTATGTGAATATTGACAGCACCCCGATCACTGCCGGAACATATGTTGGTATAACCGCAAACACATCGGTTGATATCATTGGCTCAACTATTGATTCAAGTATCGGTTCGGGCACATATACAGAGATATATTCAAACAACAGTTATGTATATCTGGAGAACGCCCCGATAGCTGCCGGTACATATGTGAATATAGTCGCAGACGACGAGCTTGATATAAATGCATCTTCGATAACTGCTAACTCAGGAAACATTTCACTAACATCATATTTTGATTATGTTGACGCGTATTCAGGTTCGCCTCTTCTTGCAGGCGGAAGTGTTGATATTACTGCTGGCTCGAGTATCTGGACGCAAGACAAAGTAACTGCAGCAACAGGGTACATCGACATGGAAGCTAACAGTGGTGACATTGATGTAGACGGTGATCTATCTGCAGGCGACTATGTGGAACTGACCGCTTACAATAGTGTTAATTTAACCGGCAATATAAATGCCGGCGGATATGTTGATATCGATGCAGATGATGACGTTAATATCGATGCTGACATCACTGTTGATGGATCAAGCACGATCAATATAACAGCTGATTCAAACCAGGGTGGAGTTGGTAACCTTAATATAGCGCAGACCGCAGCCTCTTCCATAACGTCCATTGACGGCGACATAACGCTTCAGGGCGAAGACATCAATGTAGGTGCAGGCGCTAACACCGGCGTAGTAAGAACGGTAGGCAACGGCGACATAAAGATAACCGCTGATTATGAAAATGATCTCCTTGGCGGCGACTTCACTCTTGACGGGACTGAGAGTGAGATAGACTCCGGCGGCTCCATAGATATTGACCCGCCGTTTAATGTAACGATAGGCGGAGACGGCATGCATGCCGAACATGATATTGATATTGATGCTGTAAATGATATTGAAATAAACGCAGCTGTTAACAGCACAATGGCAGGTAATATCACCATGACAGCCGGGAATGACATTCTCCTTTCTGATGAGGTCAGGACCACTACGACCGGTGACGTTTCCTTAACAGCAACGTTAGGTGTTATAGATGATGCCGATGCCGGCACAGAAGATGAATATGTAGCTGGCGACACCGTCACAATGACCGCTGCAAACGGGATCGGTATCACAACCAGCGATATCGATACACAGGCTAATACCATACTTGCTAACACTACGGCTACTGATGTAGCAGCCGGAATTGATATCGAGAATACAAATTCTGGAAGTACCAATGTAACTCTTGCTACTGTTTCTGCCGGTCAGATAGATAATCCTGAAGCTGATATTACATTCCAGCAGACAGGCGGCGGCGGACTTAAGATAGACTCTGCAACCACAACTGACGGCTCTATCATGATATCCAATGTCGGAGCTTCGGCAACGCAGGGCATAGAGGCGGTAATTGTAAGTGCCGGTGACGATGACGGTGATGCTAATAGTGGCCTGCTAAGTCCAAATATCATAAATCCTGCAGGCGGCGGTGATGTGAAGCTATACACCGATGCCGGCGGTATGATCCTGCGCTCTGTTCTGGCTGAAGATGATATAGAGGTTATTGCTGATTTCGGTGACATATCGATAGATGTTGTCGGCATAGGCCCAGCTATAACATTGAACAGGGATGTGTATATTACAGCCACGAACGGATTCATCGACGAACTCGTAACCGCGATACCGGTGGCACTGCCACAGGATGCTGCTGTTGATATTACAGGGGATAATGTTTACATGTTCTCAGCAATCGGTATCGGCAAGAAGTATCAATTAGAGGTGAATTGTAATATCTGTACCGGGCAAACGACATCTTCATCAGGCGATATAAATATCCTTGACCCTGATGACCACACTGCAAATTATCAGACAGTAGACGGCAGTATCACGATCACTGCAGGCGGCTATATTGATGTGATCCTTGCCAATGCCCAGGGCCTTGGTAAGGACGTAACCCTGACAAGCACCGGCACAGCAGGTACAGACCCTGCCCATATCTGGCTCGATGAAGTATATGCGGATGATGACATATTCGTTACTGCAAGTGACCCGAGCGGCGGGAATATATATGTTGGCGATGTCGGAGACTCTTTCACTGATGACATAACAATGACAGCGACCTTTGGTTCAATATATGAGCACGATGGTTCTCCTGCAGTAGGACGGTCTGCAGACGCTTTAACTGATCTCGTCGGTGATGAAGTAAGCCTTACTGCACTGAATGAC
Organism: Thermodesulfovibrionia bacterium; assembly: GCA_030646035.1. NCBI lineage: Bacteria > Pseudomonadati > Nitrospirota > Thermodesulfovibrionia > Thermodesulfovibrionia bacterium. The sequence goes on from JAUSMY010000045.1 coordinate 5,827, forward strand.
ATAGGCGGGACAGGAGAGGATGACATCGAGATGAGCATAAGAACGCTTATGGCCGATTCAACTCTTCTCGGGGATATCATCCTGACCGAGCTTGACGATGATCCTCTTCTCGGTGACAACGGTATAGACCTTCTTGATGTTGATACCAATGACGGTGATATTATCCTTGTGACAAACGGTCTTGCATTTGAGACAGGAAGGGGTACGGTTGCCACTGATGTTCGTTCAGACACAGGCGTGGCAGGTACACATGATGTCTCTATCGACGCACAGAGCGGTGACATGGAGGTTAACTATGTGCAGTCTGATGATGACATCTTCCTCGGCGCAACAGCCGCAGGCGGCAGGATAGTAGAGTTCAACACGACAGACCAGCCGCTTGGCGATCTCACAAGCGATATAGTGGGTGACACCCTTATGATGCAGGCAGGCGCAGGCATCGGCACTGATGACTCTGACAGGCCTGAGAACAGGCTTGATACAGATGTTAATTTCCTGGCGGCAACTACATTAACCGGTGACATAAATATTCAGAACGACGGCGCCCTGGCCACATTTGATGCTTCAGGAGCCGGCATCCCATTCGGTAACGGTACATTAATAGGCCCTGACGGAGTTTCCATAACAGGCCCCGGTGGATCTGATGGCGATAACATTACTATCATCGCCTCAAGTCCGTTCACTGTTACTGGCGGCGCACCTGTATTAAATGCTGTGGGCGGTGACATACTGCTTGTGGCAGACGGTATTACTGCGGCTGATGACATGACGATCAATGATACAATCACAGCCTCAGGCGGAAACGGCAACATCACCCTTTATGCCGGTGATGATGTTTATCAGAATGATGATGTGACAGCCACAGGCTCAGGTAATATCAGCATATATGCGGGTGTTGACTACAACTCAGGAACACCTCATAACGGTAACATTGACGGAGTCATCACAATGGCTGACGGCACAGAGACAAGGTCCGGCAGCGGTGACATCACGCTGGAAGCATCAGGCGATGTAAGCATCAGCTCTGTAGTTTCAGCTAATAAAGCCGCGCCCCTCACATTTAATACTGACCTTGTACTGACCGCCCAGAATTATGGCAACTCAGGAAACGTCGGGTTGATCATTTTCGATATGCCCGGCTGGCCCACTATCGATGTGAGTCTCTCAGGCAGTAACGTCATTATCGTAACTGCTAATATATCCGGCGGTTTAGTAACAAATGCTGCCATTGCAGCTGCTATTAACCTTGATCCCGGTGCCAGCGCTCTTGTTTCAGCATCAGGAGGCGTTACTATAGCGGTTGCGCAGTTCCCGCTCCCTGTAAGCCTTAGCGGCGGTGATGCTTTAGGTGACATAACTATAACCGCTGACAGTGACGGCCCTCAGGGCAACCTGAGCAATGGCATAGGCGCGATAATCGACAACCTGACAGGAGAGGCAGCAAATATCATTGGTGATGATCTTGTCATGAGCGCAGCAACAGGTATTGGTTCAGCTGACGACATAGAGACCGATGTCACAACTGTTCTGGCAGCCAACTCTACAAGCGGACATATCAATATATATGAGACAAACGGGCTTGACAATGACCTTGTTGTACTCGGGGCTGCCAATTTAACAGCAGGTGCTGGCAATGTCAACATACAGACAGAAGACGGCACGCTCACAATTAACGGGGCTGTAAGCACGGCAGGCGCTGCAAGCACGATAACATTGATAGCAGGTGATGCAGCAACAAGCAATGATGATGACCTTAATGTCAATGCGGCTGTGACGGCTGTTAATGGAACGGTAACGCTGACATCAGTAACCAATGATGTCAACTTTGCAGCTGCCGGTGATGTCACAACAACATCCGGATATGTTGATGTAAACGCTATGGGTGTTGCCGGAGCAGGCAAGATATTCATGGCTGACGGAGCGTTGATAGACGCAGGTGATGACCTCATAACTATGGATGCACAGGGTGACATCACAATAGGCGGACTCAAGACAAACTACAACACCGCAGGCAACGTAGCGGTTTACATCGAGACTGTTGCAGGCGCGGTAATTGACGGCGGCGACACGGATGTTGACATAGATGTTGACGGAGGAGTTAATTCTGAGGTTGTGATCTCAGCAGAGACAGGCATAGGCACTGACGCAAACGGCCTTGAGACATCTATTGATGAGATAGCGGCTACAACAGACAGCGGTGACATACACATAATCAATACAGGCGACCTCGAGATAGTCAACTCATTAGGAGACGGCGGTGCAGGCGCAGCAGAGGTGAGGCCTGTCGGCGTAACAATAACAGATTCGGCTAATAACGACTCAGGCGACGACAACATCACAATAACCGCAGCAAGCCCGCTGACGGTGAGCGCGGATGTACTAAACAGCGACGGTGGAGACATCACGCTTTCAGCTTTAGGAACCGCAACTACTGATGACCTTGCTATAAACGCAAATGTTAGAAGCACCTATACTGTGGCTCCTGGCGATGGCGGCGGAAATATCCTCCTTACGGCAGGTGACACAGTCACTATAAGCAATAGCTACACGGTTCAGGCTCAGGGAACAGGCTCAGTAACGATTATAGCCGACTCTGACGGTGATGAAGACGGCTCAGGCGGAGCGGTAACAATGAGCAACGGTTCACTGGTAGATGCTGACTCAGGCAGGATATTCGTAAGCGCTGACGAGGACATCACTCTCGGCGGCCTGCTTACTACCAATGCAACAAATGCAACAGGCCAGGGAGCTGTAGAACTCACAAGCACAAGCGCCGGAATAGTTGACGGCGGTGATGTATTTGTTAATGTCAATGCCGCAAACGGACGCCTTCTCACTCAGACAGTAACAGGCGTAGGACGCGCACTCTCCGCAACAGGCGGTGCTGCAAATGACGCGATAGAGACAACTGTATTAGGCGTTGAGATGGAGAATACCGCATCCGGCAATATAGACATTGCAGAGACCGATGCTATGAATATTTACAAAATAGTCCAGATGTCACCTGAACAGACCGACAACAACGGCTTTATCAGGGTAGTGACAACAAACGGTACGATTACTGTGGTGGATAATAGTGATGACACAGAGCCTGTAATTATTGCGGTTGACGGAAGCGGCGTGTCTGAAGGCGGAAGCGTCAGGCTGACAGCAGGCGGCGGAAATTCAGATGTTGTAATAAATGACGGTATCACGACAGAAGAAGGCAATGTGACGATAACCGCAAATGACAGCGTGTTCTTTGGCAACACTGAAGGCGGGCGCAACGGCTTTATCTCCTCTCCTGCCGAGGGTAATGTGACTATCATTGCAAATGCCAACGGCACAGCCGCAGGCGACTCCGGCGATCTGATATTCATGGCTAATGGCGCGACGATTGATGCAGGTTCAGGATTTATCTCCATGACTGCATCGTCATCTTCTGATGGTGGTAACATTACACTCACCGGACTGAAGACAACAAGTGCAAGCAATACGGCTGTCACGATAGTTTCAGATTCCGCAGTTATTGACGGCGGCGATACCAATATCGATATAGACGCAAACAACGGCCGTGTAGTAATTGATGCCGTAACCGGTGTGGGCAATGTATCAGGCGCCGGAGCAGATGTTGCAATTGAAACATCCGCAGGTTCACTCGATATTGAAAACTTAGCTATTCCTGCAGTGGGAAAACCTGCAGATGGTGATATAAACATTGATGAGACAGATAATGTAACAGTCATCCAGCTTGACAATGACGATGCTGACGAGGGCGACATAAGGCTCATCACCGCGGGCAGCACTATAACGATAGCAGATGAGTCAGTCGGCGGCCTTGGAGTTGTGGCTCTGGACGGTGACATTCTGCTTGACGCAAACGGATCAGCAGGCTCGATAATCTCTTATGCAGAGATAACAACAGGTACTGCTAATCCTCTTGACTCAGCCGGCGACCATGCTGTGCAGATACTTGCTAATGACCATGTAGCATTTATGGATGGAACTGCTGATGTGACTTCCTGGGGCGAAGGCTCAGTAACAGTTACTGCTAATAGTTTAAATAACGACAGCGGATTCGGCAGTGTGACGATGCATACAGATTCCTCGATCACTGCTGATGACATCACAATAAGCGGCTTCAATGTGCAGGTAGATACGCTTACGGCTGACAATTTGGACGCTGATGATAACGGCACTATCGATATTGACGCGGTATACAATGTTGTTCTGGATGACAACCTTACAGCCGGCCGTGGCAGTTCAAGCGACATTAATATCACTGCCACAGAGGGCGATGTGACACAGAACAGAGGCGACATGCAGGCAGGCAGAAATGTAGACATTGACGGCAGGGAAGGCGTTGCCCTTTATGGCACGATAGGCAATACGGCAGGGCCTCTTTCTGCTATCGGAAGTAATGTGTATATCGATTCTTCTATGGGAAGTGTTGACATAATCGACGACATCACTGCGGATGGCAGTATATTTATATCTGCGGCTAACAATATAGTCGTGGGAGGCGTTAGCGCTGACGCTGACATTACTGCCGATAATGATTTGAGCGATGCCGGTAATGTATATATTATAGCTGATAGTGACTCAAGCACCGCCGGAGACCTGACAATTTACAATGATTCAGCCGTTATAGGCGAGCAGATAATTATGGAAGGTCACAATGTGACCTCGGATGTGGTTACAGCAAGGAATGGTGCAGACGCAGCAGGCACAATGATCATCATAGCCGGTGAGAACGATGTGACCATCAATGGTAATACAACGGTACTGAGCGATGTTGATGGTGACATAGCGATAACCTCAACGCTCGGCAGCACAGAGCAGACAGACGGGACGATCCTAGCGACAGACGGCGGAGTAGAGATAAAGGCTGGCAAAGACATTGACGTATGGGCTGTGACAGCCAATGCCAATAATATTGATACAGACGATGATACAGTCGGTGACACCGCTATCAAGCTTACGGCAGACGGTGATGTGAAT
>JAUSMY010000046.1 GCA_030646035.1 Thermodesulfovibrionia bacterium
GGTACGCGAGCTGGGTTCAGAACGTCGTGAGACAGTTCGGTCCCTATCTGTTGTGGTCGTTGGAGACTTGAGAGGAGCTGTCCTTAGTACGAGAGGACCGGGATGGACGGACCTCTGGTGTTCCAGTTGTCGCGCCAGCGGCAATGCTGGGTAGCTATGTCCGGACGGGATAACCGCTGAAAGCATCTAAGCGGGAAGCCCACCTCAAGATTAGGTCTCCCTCACGCTTAAGCGTGACTGAAGATCAGTGGTAGACTACCACATTGATAGGCTGGGTGTGTAAGTTCGGTGACGGATTGAGCTAACCAGTACTAATAGATCGTGAGCCTTGACCTCATTACTCAAATTCTAACAGTTATTAAATAATAGTTTTATTATTCCATAAGCCCACAGACAAGTGGGTTTTTTTTTGTAAAAATTTTGCAATTCAACTATCTGTAAATATACATTTTTCTTAATAGAAGATTTTTATTATTAAAATTCTTGTTTTTTACTCTAATTTCAGATATAATCTCAAGTTATACATCCCATAATTCAATATAAGCTTATGAAAGAACGAGATATAGTAGACGAAATAATTGAAATAGGTAAGAAGAAAGGCGTCTTAACGTATGATGAGATAAACGAGGCCCTTCCTTCTGAATTTTTCAGTCCTGATGAAATTGAAGATCTCATGGATCTTCTGCAGGATATGGGCATTGATATTGTTGATGAAGAAGCACAGCCATTGGAGAAGGAAGAGGTCCAGGGATATGAGAAGACAGAGGATCTTGTCCAGGCGTACTTTCATTCCATGGGAGACATCTCCATACTCACTAAAGCGGAGGAGGTTGAGCTTGCCAAGAAACTTGAGGAAGGAAAAGGTATCATTGCTGAAATCATCTTAAATCTTCCCATAACAAAGAAAATTGAAAAGACCATTCCTTTTGATGCTGAGGTGTTTGAGGAGGAATCTGAGAGGATTGACGTGGTTGTTGACCTCGCCTTAAGTAGGATCAGAGCCATGGTTGATGAGGTGAGATCATCAAATAAAAAAATGAAGAAGTATGGCGGTTCACTTAAGGCCTTAGGTTTAATGATAAAACATGAAAAAAGCAAAAAGAGGGTTAGACATTCTTTGCTTCTGGAAATGGAAGAGACAGCAAGCAAGGCGAGGAAAGCATTCAAGAAGATAGAGTCAGAGGTGGGGATTAAGATAGACAACCTTTTATTAATGTGGGACAGGATCTTTAAAGTTCAAGCATTTGTTCATGAGGCCAAGGGTGAGCTTATCACCAGAAATCTAAGACTTGTAGTTAACATTGCAAAAAATTATGTAGGCAGAGGATTGCCTCTTCTGGATCTTATACAGGAAGGCAATATCGGGCTTATGAAAGCTGTTGATAAATTTAAGTATGAAAAAGGTTATAAATTCAGTACGTATGCAACGTGGTGGATAAGGCAGGCAATTACAAGGGCGCTGATAGATCAGACCAAGACTATAAGGGTGCCTGTTCATATGATGGAGTTTTATAACAGGGTTACAAAGGCATCAAGAGAGCTCACTCAGGAACTTGGAAGAGAGCCGACCAATGAAGAGATTGGAAAGAAACTTGAAGTCACCACAAAGAAAGTCGAGGATGTTTTTAGGGCTATCCAGGATCCTATTGCGCTTCAGACTCCTGTTGGTGATGAAGATACCGAACTTGAAGATTTCATAGGGGACAAAAACAGCCCTTCACCTTATACAGAAGCTGAGAAAAAAGAGGTATCCGGTTATATCAAGAAAGTACTTGGTACCCTTACTCCGAAAGAGGAGAAGGTAATTAGAATGAGGTTTGGTATCGGAGTAGACAGGGATCATACACTTGAAGAGGTCGGCAGGCATCTTGCAATCACCAGAGAAAGGGTAAGGCAGATAGAAGCAAAGGCTTTGAGAAAACTTAAGCACCCTACAAGGTTGAAGGCGCTTAAGACTTTGGTAAGTACCTAAAAAATTATTTATAATGTAGATATAAAAAAGGGGAGCAGAATTCTGCTCCCCTTTTTTTATTCGGTTTATTAGTGATTATGCAGTAATTATTTCTTCCCCCATGTATCGCCTGTCATCACTTCCTGCTGGATATCAAGTATAATGGCAGCCGCAGTATTGGATCTTGTGGATATAACCTGTAAAGTACCCATCGGAGCATTGTCCTGAATTGAAAAGACATCACCTGGTTCAAGACCGTCTTCAGAACCTTTGTCGAGATAAACAATATCGCCTTTATACGAAATATGGTTGTCAAGCTTTGACCCTACGATATAGCCATGAATGTCAGGAGTTCTTGCTGTCATGAGACGTGCAGGCGGAGGGCATCCAATATATGCCATTAGATTATCACCGTCGTCAACATGATCATATTCTTCAATGATTATAGCTTTAGTAGTGTTATTCTCAATCCCTACAACTTCAAGCAGACCTGTCACCTTAACCTGATATCCAAGTTTGCTGCCAGTCTTTGGATGTTTGATTTCCTTCATCTTTCTTATAGATAAGAACATATCACCAACCGAAACTTCGTTTCCGATTTTCAGAAATACAGTTTCGGTCTTCCCGAAAAGATTTCTTCCTCTATTAGTAAAAAATACTTCTCCGAGACTCTGATATTCATTTGACACCCACCCGGTTGAGACGTAGGTGTTTTTGTCTACAATATATTCAATTTCAGGTTTGGAAGATTCTGCTATGACAGGTTTGAACTCCGGGAAGTCCAGTTCAAGCTCATCAGTAGCAGTCTTATCTCCCGTATTTTGTGTATCCTTGGTCAAGCGCATAAGTTCTTCTGGAATCCATATCTTGCTTCCGGGATAGATGAGGTCAGGATTGGCAATTTGAGGATTGGCATGCCAAAGCTTTGGCCATAACATAGGTTCTTTCAGTTCGTTATTAGAGATATCCCAGAGCGTATCGCCTTTTATTATGATATAGTTTTTTGATTCTGTATCATCTGCACTCGCATAGTTAATAATAAGCCCGAATACAATGACCAGTAATAATGCTCTTATCTTCATTTGGATTCCTCCATGGAATTTAATCTGTAGTTACAATATATCATAAAATAATATTATATTGAAGCTAAGTTGAATATTCAGCGTTAATCTTTATGTATTTTTCAGTTAGGTCACATGTAAGGATGCTGGCACATCGTTTACCAAGGCCGATGTTTACAGTAATGTTTATCTCTTTATTGGCGAATAAATTTCGTGATATCTTAGTCTTGCTGTTTCTGATCCCATTGCTTACGATCTTGCATTTATTGATATAAATTTCTATCTTGTTTTCATTGATGTCAACTCCGGCATATCCTATGGCAGATATTATCCTGCCCCAGTTCGGGTCTTGCCCGTATATGGCTGTCTTGACAAGCATAGAGCTGGCGATTGCCCTGGCAATATCTTCGGCATCCTCTTCCGTTTTTGCCCCTTTGACCTTAACCTCGATTAGTTTTGTTGCGCCTTCACCGTCTATCGCTATCATTTTTGCAAGATTATATGTGAGTTCAATCAATGCATCTTCAAAGACTTTGTAGTCAGATGATTTTCGGGTTATCGGGATATTGCCGAGCATTCCGTTGGCCATGATCATTACAGTATCGTTTGTGCTCATATCATTGTCCACTACCAGTCTGTTGAATGATTGTTTTACAGCTGCTTTAAGGGCGTAGTCGAGAGCTTTTGGTGTAATATCTATATCAGTGACGATATAGCTCAGCATTGTTGCCATATTCGGAGAGATCATACCTGACCCCTTGGCTATGCCTGCAATAGTTCCGACCTTGCTGCCGATTCTTATCTTTTTTGAAACCACCTTAGGAAAAGTATCGGTGGTCATTATGGCTAAAGAGATCCTATCTAATGAAAGAGGGGAAAGCATTTTCACAGCATCCGGTATCGCCTTTCTTATCTTTGCCATCGGAAGCGGGATTCCTATTATTCCTGTTGATGATACATAGACAAGATTGTTTCTGATTCCCAGTTCCTTTGCTGTAAGTCTTGTCATCTCAGATGCGTCTTTTAAACCTGTTTCACCTGTGCATGCATTGGCGTTGCCGCTGTTTATAATTATGGCTTGGCCCTTTCCGGATCTTATTCGTTTTATATCAAGCTTGACAGGAGCTGCTTTAACCTTATTGGTAGTGAAGACGCCTGCTATATTTGCCGGCTTTTCTGAAAATATAATTCCGAGGTCAGGTTTATTTGTCTTCTTTTTAATTCCGACAGATATGCCTGAGAACATAAATCCAGGGACAAGGAGTTTCTTATTAACAGATGGCTTGCGCATTAAGGAAATATGGGAAGGGTGTGAAGACCCTCTGTCTCATCGAAGCCGGACATTATATTCATGTTCTGAACAGCTTGGCCTGAAGCCCCTTTCAGAAGGTTGTCGATTGCGCTTATAATGATGAGTGTATTATGGCTATGGCTTCGCTTGTCAAGGAATACAGATATGTCGCAGAAGTTGCTTCCTTTTACAGCCTTTGTGGTCGGATAAATTCCATTATTAAGAACTCTGACAAAAGGTTCGTTTTTATAAAAGTTCCTGTAGATCTGCTGAATCTTTGACAGGTTCATGCCGTCTTTAATGCGGATGTAAGTGGTGCTGAGCATCCCCCTGTCCATAGGGATCAGGTGCGGAGTGAAAATTATCTTGATCTTCTTCCCTGAAATATGATTCAGCTCCTGCTCTATTTCAGGAGTATGTCTATGGTTGCTTACAGCATATGCTTTGACAGACTCATTTACTTCACAGAACATGAAGGGTTGTGAAGGATTTCTGCCAGCTCCTGAGACACCTGATTTTGAATCTATAATAATGGAATCAGTATCAACAAAATCTTTGTTAATTATAGGAGCCAGGGCAAGGACTATAGATGTAGGGTAACAGCCAGGGTTAGCGATTATCGATGCAGATCTTATCTTTTCCCTATTGACCTCGGGAAGGCCGTAAACAGCTTTTTTGAGAAGGGGCTGACAGATATGTTTGGTGCCGTACCACTTCTGATATGTTCTGGCGCTCTTCAGTCTGAAGTCAGCTGAAAGGTCTATAACCTTTTTACCTGCTTCATGAAGATATGCAACAACCGGCTGAGAGGTCTTGTGAGGGAGACAGAGAAAAAAGAGATCGGCTTTGTTTGTAAGTGTTGCAAGATGCAGTTTTTCAAGCTTGAGAATGGAATCTCTTGAGTGAAGGAATAGATCAGATATGGATGAACCTGCCAGACGTTCTGAAGTGACAGCTGCTATCTTGACATGCGGGTGGTGCTGCAGAATCCTGAAGAGTTCACCACCTGTATATCCACTGCCTCCTAAGATAGCAACTTTTAACATTTAAAGACCGTATGTGTAATCAGTTATGAGTGATATTAATAAAAGCTTCAGATAGAAATCTAACTAGATACGCAATACGCTTCACTGGTCACGGTTTATTAATTATCTCTTTGAGAACTGGAAGCGTGCCCTTGCACCCTTTTGGCCGTACTTCTTTCTCTCGACCGCACGTGGGTCTCTCGTTAAGAAGCCCTCTTTTTTAAGCGGTCCCCTGAAATCGGAATTGATCTTAATGAGCGCTCTGGCTATGCCGTGCTTGATAGCGCCGGCCTGTCCGGTTACTCCTCCGCCCTTTACCCTGACATTGACATCATACTTGCCGTTGACCGCAACAGAATTTAACGGCTGAAGAACTATCATCTTCATTGTATCTAAAGGAAAATACTCCACAAGTGGTTTTTTGTTGATTGTGATATTTCCGGGGCCAGGTTTCAGGAAAACTTGCGCAATAGAATTTTTTCTTCTTCCGGTTGCGTTATATAATATCTCTGCCATGTTCTAAAAAACTCCTTATTTGGTCAAAGTTAATGGTTCAGGATTTTGTGCTACATGAGGATGGTCTGTGCCGCTGTAGACCTTTAGTTTCTTTATCTGTTCCCTGCCGAGAGTATTTTTAGGAAGCATCCCGCGGATCGCAGTGGTAAGGAGCTTTTCAGGGTTAAGCTTTATAAGGTCTTTTGCGGTCTCTTTCTTTATTCCACCCGGATAACCGGTGTGGTGATAGTATACCTTCTGCACAAGCTTGTTGCCTGTAAGCTGGATCTTGCCGGCATTTATGATGATAACACCATCACCTGTATCAGCATTAGGGGTGTATATTGGTTTGGTCTTGCCTCTGAGCACTGAAGCTACCCTTGAAGCCAGCCTTCCCAGTACCTGCCCATCAGCATCAACAACATACCATTTTGTGTCTACATCGCTCTTTTTTGTAAATACAGTTTTCATATTTCCTCAGATCTAAATATAGTAAATTATTTGAACATATATATTATGTTATATGTTCTTTATTTGTCAATAAGTCAGGAAGGATAACATAATAAAAACATTAAGGCGTTATTTAATGCTTAGTGTAGAGGATCATGCCCTGTCACAAGGTTGGCAGGACAGTTTTGCCCAGTCCACATCTTCCATCTCGTGGATGTATTCCTGAATTGAATAACTTTGTCTGCAATCCATGCAGTTCAGACTTGTCCCTCTTCAGCCGATGGAGAGCTTAAGCGGCCCTCCGCAGGCATTGCATTTAAAACGGTCCTTTTCTTCACTCTTCATTCCCTAACTCCCAAAAGTATAGTGTAACTGTATAAAACTTTAACACATTCACAGCTAAAGAGGCAAAGCGGAATAATATAATAACTTAAACGACAGTCAATCTATTTCTTGAGCCCCAATACATCCTGCATGTCGTACAAATCCGGTTCTTTACCGGCAACCCACAGGGCTGCTTTGATGGCACCGCCTGCGAATGTGTCCCTGCTTGATGCCTTGTGAGTTATCTCGATCCTTTCGCCGATACCGCCGAATAGTACAGTATGATCACCTACAATATCACCGGCCCGGATGGTCTGCATCCCGATCTCTTTTTTTGTCCTTTCGCCTATGATCCCTTTTCTCGTATAGACAGCGGTCTTTTCAAGATCCCTCCCAAGGGCATCAGCGAGGACCTGTGCAAGGCGTATGGCAGTGCCTGATGGGGCATCTTTCTTAAGTCTGTGGTGTGCTTCTATGACCTCAACATCATAGTCATCTCCAAGGACCTCGGCGATATCCTTAAGTATTTTCAAAAGAAGATTGATCCCGACGCTCATATTAGGCGAAAGCACACATGGGATCTTATCAGTATGGGACTTGATAGAAGCCGTTTGCTCAAATGTAAGCCCTGTTGTTCCTATGACCATTGCGATGCCTTTTGCAGCAGCGGCCTTAGTTATTGCCACAGTTGTTTCAGGATTGGAGAAATCGATCAGCACATCGGCTTTTTCTTTGATGTCATTAAGATCAGCTGAAAGTGTAACGCCGATATTCCCGATCCCTGCCGTCTCCCCGATATCAGAGCCGATCTTTGGATGGCCCTTATACTCGAGTGCCCCGACGATCTTTATCTCATCATGGTCATTTGCAAGCGCAAGTATTCTTTTCCCCATTTTCCCTGCAGCACCGGATATAATTATATTAACCATTTAATTCTCCTTTTCTGATGGATCTGATTCGTCATCAAGCTTTCCCTCTATTTTATATTCTCCGGACGCCCATTTGCCGAGGTCGATAAGCTTGCACCTCTCGGAACAGAAGGGCCTGTGAGGGTTTTCCTCCCATGTTGTATCCTTTTTGCAATATGGGCATTTAATCTTCATCAACCGCTCCATCAAATACCTTCACTGCAGGACCTGTCATATATACGTGGTTGTCTTTTTTTGACCAGTCAATGAGAAGCTTACCGCCTTTAAGATGGATAGTGACCCTTCTATCAGCAAGTTCAAGAAGTGAGGCGGCTACCGCAACCGCTGATGCTCCAGTGCCGCATGCCATGGTCTCGCCTGCGCCTCTTTCCCATACCCGCATCTTGATATTCTTCCTGTTCAGGATTTGTATAAACTCGACATTAGTCCTTTTCGGAAAGAGTTTGTGATTCTCTATTTCAGGGCCGATAGTTTCAACAGGAGCAGAATCAACATCCTTCACAACAATAACAGCATGCGGATTTCCCATTGATACGCAGGTAATCCTAAAGGTTTTATCTTTCAGCTTTAGGGGATGGTCAATAATAGTTGATGGTTTAAGCTTCACAGGTATTTTTTCAGGGTCTAAAATCGGCTCTCCCATATCAACCTTGATCAGTGAACCTGCCTTTTCTGGATACATTATACCTGCAAGAGTTTCTATCGCCAGCTTTTCACTTCCGATATTATTGTCCCATATATATTTCGCAAGGCATCTTATGCCGTTGCCGCACATCTCGACCTCTGAGCCGTCGGCATTGATGATGCCCATCTTAAAGTCAGCCTTTTTAGAGCTGCCGAGGATGATCAATTGATCAGCTCCGATTCCGAACCTGCGGTCGCAGAGTTTAAGCGCAAGCTTCTTCAGGTTTTTGATCCTGCCATTCCTGTTGTCAATGACAACAAAGTCATTGCCGAGCCCGTGCATTTTAGTGAATGCGAGTTTCATTTTAAAAACTCCGGTATCTTGATGCCTCTCTCAAGGACCTTGTTGTCTTCTCTCTCTCTGATGACAAAGTATTTATCGCCCTTGACTATGACTTCAGCAATCCTCGGCCTGCTGTTGTAGGTTGAACTCATTGTAAAGCCGTATGCGCCCGCGCTCATCACTGCGAGCAGGTCGCCGGGCATGACACGGTTCATCGTTCTGTTCTTGCCGAGAAAATCGCCTGATTCACATATTGGGCCTACGATATCCGTTGAGACCTTCTTGCGGCTATTCTTTTTGACCGGGATAATATTATGGAATGCATTATATAGGCTCGGCCTGATCAGGTCGTTCATGCCTGCGTCTACAACTGCGAACTCTTTATCCGCATGCTCTTTTATATAAAGCGCCTTTGTCACAAGTATCCCGGCATTGCCTGCGATAGATCTTCCCGGCTCAAGTATAAGGTTGAAGTCATATTTATTAAGAAGAGGAAGTATCGCCTTTGAGAGGTCTTTGGGATGAGGAGGTTCTTCATTATTATAAGGTATCCCGAGCCCGCCGCCTATGTCGAGGTTCTTTATATTGATACCTTTTGCTCTCAGGCTATCAGCAAGTATGAGGATCTTCTTTAAGGCGTCAACGAACGGCCTTATTTGAGTTATCTGGGAACCGATGTGCTTATGTATTCCGAGTATCTCAATATTTGAAAGCCTCTTTGCAAGGGCATAGTGTTCAAGGGCGTCTTTGATGGGGATGCCGAACTTGCTCTCTTTTAATCCGGTTGATATATATGGATGTGTCTTTGGGTCGATGTCAGGGTTGACCCTGAGTGCTATCGGAGCTTTGACATTCAGTTTTTTCGCGACCCTGTTTATCGCCTTCAGCTCGTCAAATGATTCGACATTGAACATGAGTATCTTTGAATTAAGCGCATAAGTTATCTCATCATCAGTCTTGCCGACGCCTGCATAGACTATCTTCTTTGCAGGGATCCCAGCCTTCAATGCAAGGTAAAGCTCACCGCCTGATACGACGTCCGCGCCTGAACCATTCTTTGCAAGGAGCTTCAGTATCGCAAGGTTGGAGTTTGCCTTAAGCGCAAAACAGATTATATGACTGCGGCCGTCAAAAGCATCTTTGTAGGCGTTCAGGTGCCTGAGGAAGGTATCATGGCTGTAGATGTATACCGGAGTGCCGATCTCTCTGGCTATCCTTTCAACCGGAACATTTTCAGCGTAGAGTTTTGAATTTTTATATTTAAAGTCATGCATGAGTTATAATCTTCCTATGGATCTTAAAGAAAAGGCTCTTAAAACTATAAAGAGATATTCGATGCTTCAACATGGAGACAGTCTTCTCATAGGGCTGTCCGGCGGTCCTGACTCTGTCTGCTTAACGGTTATTTTAGATGAACTCAAGGACAATTTCAATCTCTCTCTGCACGCCCTTTATGTAAACCACGGCCTGCGTCCCAAAGAGAACATTGAGGAAGAGGCATTTTGCAGACGCCTTTGTGATGATCTGGGTATAAAGTTTTATGTTGAGCCTGTTGAGACAAGGCAGCATTCAGAGTCAAATAAGCTTAATCTTCAGGAGGCTGCCAGAGAGCTGCGGTATGATGCGTTTGAGAGGATTGCTTATAAGGTTAATGCCGCATGTATTGCAATCGCACATAACGCGGATGATCAGGCAGAGACGGTCTTGATGAGGCTCATTAGAGGAGCAGGCAGAAAAGGGCTCTCAGGAATGCCGCCTGTGCGCGGAAGCATTATCAGGCCTTTGATAGATATTGAGAGAAAGGATATAGAATCATTCCTCTCCCGGAAAAATATTTCATATATGACAGATTCTTCCAACCTGAAAAGAGACTACTCACGCAATCGGCTGCGGCTGGAGATATTTCCTTTGCTGAAGGATGAGAACCCTTCTGTAATAGAGAGCATCAACAGGACAGCTGAGATATTAAGGGGTGAGGATGAATACCTTGAGATAAAGACCACAAAGACGATGATGAGGCTTATCACAAGAAAGACAGATGAGTCGATCGAGCTTTTTCTTATCCCTCTGATGAACATTGAGAAAGCGATTTTGAGAAGGGTGCTTCGGAGGGTGCTGGCTGAGATAGGCGCTGAAAGGGGCATTGAACTGGTTCATATCGATGACATCATCCATCTTGTTAAGGAGTGCAAGAGCGGTGATATGATAAACCTTCCCAAAGGCATCAGGGCGTTAAAAGGGTACTCAACGCTTCTCTTTACCAGAGAGACGACTGAAGGCATTAAGACGCAGAATATTGATATTCCGGGCGAGATAATCTTGGGTGAAAACGGTTTAAGGCTTTTGGCGCAACTGGTTGATAAACCAGAAGAAACAGATGGGAGGTATATTGCTGTCCTTGACTATGGCAGCCTCACCTTGCCGCTTCAGGTTCGCATGAGAAAGGACGGGGATTTCTTTTATCCCGCAGGCTTTGGCAAGAGAAAGAAGCTTCAGGATTTCTTTGTGGATGAGAAGGTTCCAAGGGAGCAGAGAGACACTGTGCCTATCATTGTTTCAGGAGCAGATATCATCTGGGTCGCAGGCTGCAGAATGGATGAAAGGTTTAAGGCAAAAGAGGGGACAAGGAAGTTCCTGGTTCTGAAGGTCGTTTCTGCATGACTTGCCCGACAGCCTGTTCCGCCTGTATATTAGATAACTATGAATTACATCTATATTGAAAACGAGACAGGGCTTCAATTATATCTGAAGAAGTTTAAAGAGAAGGGGCTTCATATTATCGCCCTGGATATTGAGGCAGAGTCTAACCTCCACGCCTATGGTGAGAGGTTATGCCTGGTGCAGATATTTGACGGAGTGGACAGTGTCATCATTGATCCGTTGAATATCGGCAAGGACACACTCAAAATGCTCTTTGAGGATTCAAGCATCCTGAAGATGATGTATGACGCTGGCAGTGATCTCTCCTTGCTCAAGAACTCAGCTAACATAGATATAAAATCGATATTAGACCTTAGGCCGGCTACAGAGCTGCTCGAATATGAGAAGAAGGACCTTCATTCCATAATCGCTTTTGAACTCGGCATCGTGCTCGAAGAGAAGAGGAAGTATCAGCAGCATAACTGGATAAACAGGCCTATAGAGGAAGAGGCGATACATTATGCGCTCAATGATGTGATACATCTCTTTGCATTGAAGGATATCATTCTGGCAAAGCTCTACGCCAAGAAGCTGATGGAGCCGTTCTTCCTGAAGAACCTTCAGATCCAGAACAAGGATTACACCAGAGACCCTGAGGACAAGTACAGAAAGATCAGCGGATACAGCAGGCTTCAGTATAAGGAGAAGGCTGTCTTCAGAAAGGTCTTTGATATCAGGGACAAGTACGCAGAGATGTATGACATGCCGCCTCACAGCGTTATTCAGAAGGGTGACCTGATCCAGATAGTCTATGACCTGCATTTCATTGATAAGATCCGGTTCTCAAGAAAGGTCAGTAATGAGTCGGTGAAGGAGATAGTGCGGGAGTTGAAGAAGGCGGTTAAGGGGCAGTAATCTATTAAGTTTTAACCTCAAGACAGATTTCCCAGTTAACTGCCTATTTGTGTGTATGTTATTGTATACTATACACATCATGGAGGTGGTAAAATATGCAGGCAGCAAAAGTAAGAAAACAGTTTCTTCTTGAACCCGGCAAAATCGAGATGGTCAGGCGGATTACCCATGCCGCTACCGATACAGAGGCAATCAATAAAGCCCTTGATATGGTGATTGCCAACGAGAAAATTCATAAAGCGCTTGCCGGAGTAAAGGGTAAGGGGAAGATAGAGGACATTTTTGGCAGAATATCCGCTTAAGGTTATCTGCGACACCTCGATATATATCCCTTTTATAAATCAGGGAATCGCGCATCCTGCGGTTTTCAATGAGACATCCGCGCCATTACTATACATGAGTTCGGTTGTCGTTTCTGAACTTTACGCCGGAGCGCATGACAGCCAGTCCATTAAGCTTCTGGACAAGTTGTATCACACCTTTCAGAATGTCGGAAGACTGATAGTCCCCAACGACGAGGACTGGCGTCAAACCGGCGGCATCATCGCGAAGAACAGAAAAAAATACAGGTATGACTCAACATATCTTTCCCGTCTGCAAAATGATATTCTTATCGCCTGCTCTGCCCGGAGAATCGGAGCGTTTGTGCTTACAAAAAATGAAAAGGATTTTGTGAGAATACGTGAGTTTGTGGATTTTCGTATCTATGGGCGGTAAGGGAAAGGTCAGCAATGAGTCGGTGAAAGAGATAGTGCGGGAGTTGAAGAAGGCGGTTAAGGGGCAGTAACTCCGTCTTTTTTTATCCCCACTTTGTAAAAGGGGGGTCAGGGGGGATTTCACAATACTTTAAATCTTCTCCATCTTGTCATTCCCGCCCCCTATTAAAAATCCAGAGCCTTTGCTTTCCCGCTTCCGTTCACCCATTTTTCTTGAGTAAAATTAACCAGCTGCGTATATAATAACGGGAAAGCAAGAGACGACAATGACGCAATTTATAAAGATTTACATCTTCATGGGATTAATCTAATAACTATGTCTTTTAACGAAAATACCAGAGTAAAAATCCCTGCAATATTGCACCTGTGCAAATTGGGGTATGACTACCTCTCTCTATCAAGGGCGAAGCGGGATGAAAGCACCAATATTTTCACTGACATTTTTGCCGAAAGCATTCGTCGCATTAACCCCGATATTGACGCAAGCGAGGTAAAAAGGGTTTTCGAGGATGTATCGCTGGCTTTAGACAATGAAGATTTGGGAGAGGCATTTTCCAAGATGCTTAATGCGACTTCAGGGGTTAAGCTGATTGACTTCAAAAACTTTAGCAATAACTCATTCCATGTTGTTACCGAGCTTACTTATAAAAATGGCGATGATGAATTTCGACCGGATATAACTCTTTTAGTGAATGGGATGCCTCTTGCGTTTGTAGAGGTGAAAAAACCGAATAATCATGAAGGTATTCTTGCTGAAAGAGACCGGATCAATACCCGATTCAAAAACAAGAAGTTCCGAAAATTCATTAACATTTCGCAAGTCCTTGTCTTCTCAAATAACATGGAGTATGACACGGAATCCATAGAACCCATTCAAGGTGCGTTCTATTCTTCAACCGCCTATTCTAATGCGAACTTTAACTGTTTCAGAGAAGAAGAAAAATTTGATTTAGCGAAGCTGCTTAAGCCAGAGGATGATGAGCTGGAAAATTTTATATTAAAGGACAATAACCTTACTGCTATTAAACACTCTCCTGAATTCATCACCAATAAAGACCCACACAATCCTACCAATCGCATATTGACTTCCTTATTTTGCAAAGACCGTCTTGCAATGCTGTTGAAGTATAGCTTTGCTTATGTTCATAGTGAGACCGGTCTTGAGAAGCACATTATGCGTTATCCGCAATTCTTTGCTACCAAGGCGATTGAACGCACGCTTGAAAGCGGTATTAAAAAAGGAATTATCTGGCACACACAGGGAAGCGGGAAGACGGCGCTTGCATTTTATAATGTTCAATACTTAACAGATTATTTTCAGCGCAAAGGTGTTGTGCCTAAATTCTATTTTATAGTTGACCGCATTGACCTGATGAATCAGGCAAGTCGTGAATTCAAGAGCCGTGGCTTAACTGTTCATACGGTTAATTCAAAAGAAGAACTGGTAATTAATTTTAGATTAAAACAGGCGATACATAATTTTAGCGGGAAACGAGAGATCACCGTAGTTAATATTCAGAAATTTAAAGACGATACCGACGTATTAAAGGCTGACGATTATGACATCAAGACTCAGCGGGTTTACTTCCTTGATGAAGTTCACCGCAGCTATAACCCGACAGGAAGTTTTTTAGCCAACCTAATTAGCTCAGATAGAGATGCTGTTTTGATTGGCTTGACGGGAACTCCTCTTATTGGAAGTGACAGACGTTCCCGCGACACCTTCGGAGGCTACATCCATACTTATTATTACAACGCCTCTATCGCTGATGGTTATACACTGAAACTAATTCGTGAAGGCATTGAGACGAAATATAAAATTCAATTAGAACAGGCTCTGAAAGAAGTTGAGATTTTAAAAGGCGACGCGGATAAACGAATTATTTACGCTCATAAAAAGTTTGCAGAACCCATGCTTGACTATATTGTTCAGGACTTCTTAAAAAGCAGAATACGATTTGGAGACGATACAATTGGCGGAATGGTTGTTTGTGACAGTGCAGATCAGGCAAAGAAATTATTTGAGATCTTCATGGACAAATATAATGCAATTCAAAAAGTATGTGAACCGGCTCAATCTTATCCAAAGGTAGCAGAATCACGTACTGAATATAATGACAGCCTGACAGCCGCCTTAATATTACATGATATCGGCACCAAAGATGACCGCAAAAGAGAAGTAGAAGATTTTAAAGATGGGAAAATTGATTTCCTGTTTGTCTACAACATGCTGCTCACAGGCTTTGATGCTAAACGCCTGAAGAAACTTTATATCGGACGGATCATAAAAGACCATAATTTATTGCAGATGCTCACAAGGGTAAATCGTCCCTATAAACAATTTAGATATGGTTACGTTGTTGATTTTGCGGATATACGCAATGAATTTGACGCCACCAATAAAGCCTATCTGGACGAGTTGCAATTAGAGCTTGGCGATGAAATGAATACATATTCCAACCTCTTTAAATCTAGAGAAGAGATTGAAGAAGAGATTAAAGACATCAAGGAAGCGCTCTTTCATTACGATTTAAACAATGCTGAATTATTCTCACAGCAGATCAGTCAGATTCAAGACCGTAAAAAGGTTTTAGAGATCAAGAAGGCTTTAGAGAACGCAAGAAATCTTTACAACATCATCCGGCTCTATGGCCATTTTGAATTACTGGAGAAAGTTGATTTTAAGAAATTAAACCAACTGCTCAATGAGACCGCAAGACATTTGGATCTGCTGAACCTGAAAGAAGCTGTTGAGAACAATGTAGACACTACGAACCTGCTGAATGTAGCACTGGAAAATGTGCTCTTTATGTTCCGCAAGGTATCAGAATCAGAAATGGTAATTGCCGATCAACTAAAAGATATGCTTAGCAAAACCCGTGAAGCGTTAAATGGGAATTTTGATCCGGCAGACCCTGAATTTATTTCTTTATATGAAGAACTAAAGCGGTTATTTAACAAGAAGAATCTGGATGAAATTTCACAGGATGACATGAAAAATAACATCGGCTCTTTGCAGCAGATATTTGATAAGGTCACTGAACTCAACCGTAAGAATAACCTGCTAAAAGCTAAATACGAGAATGACGCTAAATATGCCCGCACTCATAAACGCATATTGGAAAAAGGCAATATCTCCAAAAGAGAGAGTGAAATATGCGACACGCTGATGGACATAAAGAAACAGACTGACGAGAGAGTATTGATCAATACAAAATTATTAGAGAATGAAAGTTATTTTGAACAACTGCTGATGCAGATGGTGATTGGTAGTTTTGAAAAAGTTAAAATTGAACTGGAGCCGGACTCAGCCAGATATATTAATGCCGCTTTGGCAAAGGAATATATGAGAGAATATCAGGGAACGCAACGATGGTAACTCAGGATTTTACAGCACAAACAAAAGAACTGATTGACAGCCTGAAGGGTGTTTGCACCTCTTATGGTTTGGGAAATGATGGGAATGAATTTAAGATCATCACACAGGTGTTTCTTTATAAGTTCATGAATGACAAGTTCAGCCATGAAGTAAAAAGGCTTGATCCCAAATTGAAGAACGCGGAGAACTGGGAGCAGGAGATCGCCAAATACTCGGACAAGCAATATGATATGCTCCTGATGAAGATGAGCGCTGACAGCGCCAAACTCAAAAGTGAACATTACTTATCATCTCTGCACAATAAACAGAATCAAGAGGAATTTGCGAAACTCTTTGATGACACATTGCGTGACATAGCCATCTTCAACAATGAAATATTCTCGGTCAAAACAGGCACAGGCGCAAAGATCACGTTGTTTGATGAACTGAGTAATTACATCACAGACAGCTCACAACGGGACAATTTCTGCCGCGCCATCATCAACCCGCTGGTGAATTTCAGCTTTGAGAAGATCTTCGATCAGAAGTTCGACTTCTTCTCTACTATTTTTGAATACCTGATCAAGGATTACAACAAAGACGGCGGCGGGAAGTATGCTGAATACTTCACGCCTCATGCGGTTTCAAAGATCATGGCCTCCATATTGGTGGATAAGCCTGTTAAGAATGTTACATGCTACGATCCAGCGGCAGGTTCGGGTACTTTGCTGATGAATCTGGCTCATGCTATTGGCGAAGACCGCTGTACTATTTATTCTCAGGATATTTCTCAGAAGTCGAGCAGTATGCTGCGATTAAATTTGATCTTAAATAACCTGGTGCACTCTATTCAGAATATTATTCAAGGCAATACATTAAAAGAACCTTATCACAAGGTTAGCAACAAGTTGATGACCTTTGATTACATTGCATCAAATCCGCCTTTTAAACTGGATTTTAGCGACTTCAGAAATGATCTGGACTCCAAGCAAAACCATGACCGCTTTTTTGCAGGCATTCCAAAGATAACGCCTAAGAGTAAAGACAAGATGGCAATCTATCTGCTTTTTATTCAGCACATTATCTTTTCACTGTCTTCTAAAGGTAAAGCAGCTGTTGTTGTGCCTACCGGATTTATCACTGCGCAAAGCGGTATTGAAAAGAAGATCCGTGAGAAGCTGGTAGAAGAGAAGATGCTGCGCGGTGTGTTATCTATGCCGAGCAATATTTTCGCTACTACAGGCACGAATGTGTCCATATTATTTTTAGACAAAGCCAATACCAAAGGCGATATTGTGCTGATGGACGCATCTAAGCTCGGCACTACCGTAAAGGAAGGCAAGAATCAGAAAACCCTGCTCTCATCTGAAGAGGAAGATTTAATCATTAATACCTTTAATAAACACAAAGCCGTAGAGGATTTCACGGTTGTGGTTTCTTATGAGCAGATCAAAGAGAAGAACTACTCCTTTAGCGCGGGACAGTATTTTGATGTGAAGATTGAATACACCGACATTACTCCCAAGCAATTCACCGCCAAGATGGACGGCTTCAAGAAGAGTCTGGATTCACTGTTTGCAGAGTCGAAGGATTTGGAGAAGGAAATCAAGAAGCAATTGGGCGGATTGAAGTATGGGTAAACTGGCAGTAACTACCCTGCGAGATAAAATCAAAATTAAGCATGGCTTCGCGTTCAAAGGTGAACTCTTTTCTTCAGAGGGAGATTATGTTGTATTAACGCCTGGTAATTTTCATGAAACTGGAGGCTTCAAGTTTGACCCAAGTAAAGCAAAGTTTTACAGTGGAGAGATACCGTCAGATTACATTTGCAATCAAGGTGATTTGATAGTTGCAATGACTGAACAAGCCGAAGGCTTATTAGGTAGTTCTGCAATTGTTCCAGAAGATAATCGCTTCCTTCATAATCAACGAATTGGCTTGGTAACAGTGGATAGCAATGAAATTGACAAATTATTCCTGTATCACTTGTTAAATACCAAAAGCGTTCGCCGACAACTCAGTAGCAGTTCTTCTGGCTCAAAAGTAAAGCATACTTCCCCCGACAGAATATATGATGTAATTGTTAGTCTTCCATCTCTTCCCACCCAGCAAAAGATCGCCGCAGTCCTCTCCGCACTGGACGCAAAAATCGAACTCAACCAGCGCATCAACGTCGAGCTGGAGTCTATGGCAAAAACATTGTACGACTATTGGTTTGTGCAGTTTGATTTTCCCAATGCTAAAGGCAAATCCTACAAAACCAGTGGCGGGAAGATGGTCTGGAATGAGGAGTTGAAGAGAGAGATTCCGGAGGGGTGGGAAGTAGGTACACTATTAGACATTGCTGATTACATGAACGGCTTGCCCTGTCAAAAATTTAGACCAACAGGTAAAGGGTTCTTGCGAGTTATCAAAATAAAAGAAATGCGAGATGGTCTTACTGAAAATTCCGAACTTGTCAGACCTGACATTCCCGAAAAAGCAATAATTGAAAACGGTGATGTTCTGTTTTCATGGTCTGCTTCCTTGGAAGTACAAATATGGTCTGGCGGAAAAGGCGCACTCAACCAACATATTTTCAAAGTAATATCTGAGAAATACCCTAAATCGTTTTACTTCTACCAATTGATAAATTATTTACAGCACTTCAAGATGATGGCTGAAAACCGCAAGACTACAATGGGGCACATTACACAAGATCATCTTAAACAAAGTCGCATTGTGCTTCCTCCCAAAAAGTTGACGGAAGACCTCGAAAAGATAATAGCGCCTATCTTCGAGAAGAAGATAAATAATGAAATCGAAAAACAACATCTGACGGAACTCCGCGACTGGCTCCTGCCGATGCTGATGAACGGTCAGGTGAAGGTAAATTAAAGCAAGACATCAAAACAAACTAGTAAGAATCGATATCTTATGAGATGGCCAACTGAATTAATTACTATTATAAGTGGACTAGTTGTAATTATTACCGGTGTAGTTGCAGCTTGGCGATTCATTGTCCGCTGGCGTCGAAAACATAAAACACCCATCACAAAAAATGAAGTGTCTTTACTTGCAGATCGTTTTATAGACCTTTTCAAAGCTCATGGCATCGAGCGTACACAAATCCCCAGATTTTTGGGCGAGCCATATAATTTAACCCTTTCTGATGTAAGCACAAATACAACACTCCTGACCCGCTTAGATGAAAACATCCTATCAGCTGTTTGTGAACTATTTGGGGTTCAGAGAGAATGGCTTGATAAGGGCAGTGTTCCTATGTATACCCAACTCTCATTTTATAAAGACATGAACCGATATGTTGGTTTCCTTTCTGAAATTACAAAGAAATATGATAGGGTCCAAGGATTTGCTATAAAATCACCTGAAGATAAACTTAAAAAAACAGGCAATCGATTGCCGATAGCATTATTGTTTCAGGTGTATATTGGCATACTCGACGACGAACCAATTTATAAATATTATCTGGCTGATGATGAATGGTACTGGGATTATGATAGGACGCGTATCCAGCTTAAAGCGATGTTCTTTGCCGCCTTTCAATTCCAAGTTTTTATATGTGGTTGTGAATTGCCGAAAAGTGAGATAAAAAATCTGATCGCGGGAAGGGCTTTCCCCGGCCCACTCGTGAATAATCTCAATTGCGTGAGGTGGCACCCTGATGAATATATTTGCACATCAGAGGAAAGTCCTGTTGCCATAGACAGCAAGGAAGCATTAATAGCAAGGGAATACATGGCAAATACCGGCTGGCTTCAAAAATTAGAAAATATAACTGGTAAAAAAGCAGTATTTAGTCTTTGATTTTGACATTATAAAAACAAACTGATTCAATGTTGAAATGAAGATATGAACCTCCCCGACATCCAAAAGACCCTCCGCAAGTTCGCCGAAGCCAGAAACTGGGATCAATTCCATAGCCCGAAGAACCTCTCAATGGCGCTTGCCGCCGAAGCGGCTGAACTGCTTGAGATATTTCAGTGGCTGACAGAAGAGCAGTCAAAGGATATCGTCAATTCAGAAAAAGAGATCGCACAGGTTAAGGAAGAGATAGCAGACGTCTTTATCTACCTCGTCCGCCTTGCTGATAAATTAAATATCGACATCGAAAAAGAAGTCCTCGCCAAGATCGCCCTAAATGAAAAGAAATACCCCGTCGGCCTCTCTAAAGACAACGCCGTGAAGTATAACAAGAGATAATATCTGAAGCGAGAGGAAGCGCTTACAACTTATTAAATTCTTCTATTGATAATCCAGCCTGTTGAATTAATTTCCGAAGAAGGCCGGGGCCAAGTTCTTTATGCTGTGGCACAGATAATGTCCACTGGTAGTCAGGCTTTATGAGCATTACATGAGATCCTTTCTGGCGGGCTGCAGACCATCCTGCTTTTTTGAACTTCTTTACTGCTTCTGCGCCTGAACAGAGTTTTAAAGAAGGGCCCATTAGACAGCGACTTCGATCAGGCGGGAACTGTCAAAAGACTGCTTAGACTCCATAACCTCTATCCAGCCTTCAACAGCCTCTTTTATATTGGCTATGGCCTCATTCTTTGTCTTGCCCTGAGAAAAACAGCCCGGAAGCGCAGGAACCTCAGCAACAAAATAGCCGGCTTCATCCTGTTCAATATTTATATGTAATTTCATGGTTTCACCTTGAGTTGAAATTATTATATCACAGGCAGGATTTCGGGTAAACTTAAGGAATTAACCCGCATTATCACTCTTTGCCAAAGGCGTATTTCTAATCTTTCCAGCTTCCACACTATCTATGATATAATTGACCTTGATTTTTATAGCTTAAGGAGAATGACTTTGACTGAAAAGATACGCGTACGATTTGCACCGAGCCCCACAGGTTTTCTGCATGTAGGAGGGGCGAGGACGGCATTATTTAACTGGCTTTATGCAAAGCACAATAACGGCACCTTCATTTTAAGGATCGAAGATACTGACAGGACCCGTTCTACTGACGAATTCATTGACGCGATCATTGACGGCATGAAGTGGCTCGGGTTTAGCTGGGATGAAGGCCCGTTCAGGCAGACTGAGCGCTTTGATATCTACAAAAAATATGTAGACAAACTCTTGTCAGAAGGCAAGGCTTATCACTGTTACTGCTCTCCTGAGGAGCTTGAGGCAAAGCGCAAAGAGGCGATGAAAGAGGGCAGGGCGCTGAAATACAACGGCAAGTGCAGAGGGCTGAAAGAGCCTGTTGTTGGAGTAGAACCTGTTGTAAGGTTCAGGATGCCGCAGGATGGACAGACAGTTGTTCATGACCTGATAAAGGGCGTTGTTGAGTTTAATAACGAACAGCTTGATGACCTCATCATACAGCGATCAGACGGCACTCCGACATATAACCTGACCGTTGTCGTAGATGACGTTGATATGGAGATAACGCATGTTATAAGAGGTGATGACCATCTTAATAATACTCCGAGGCAGATCCAGATATATGAAGCCCTGGATTACGCGGTTCCGAAATTCGCGCATCTTCCAATGATACTCGGCGCTGACAAGGCGAGGCTATCTAAGAGGCATGGCGCGACTTCAGTTACCGCTTACAGGGATATGGGGTATCTTCCTGAAGCGCTTGTAAATTATCTTGTGCGCCTCGGATGGTCTTACGGGGATCAGGAGGTCTTTACAAAGGAAGAGCTTATTCAACATTTCTCTTTTGAACATATCGGAAAGGCAGCTGCTGTATTTAATCCTGAAAAACTTGACTGGCTGAATGCGCAGTATATTATGGGCTCAACGCCGGAGAGGCTTGCTGAGCTTGTCATGCCTTTTCTTGTCAAAGACGGATTGCTCAAGGAAGGAGAGACAGTTGACATGGCATGGCTGTCTAAGGCTGTCCTTACTCTGAAAGAACGGTCAAAGACATTGGTTGAGCTTGCTGAGTCGATGCGCTACTACATTGCCGAAGAGATAAAATATGATGATAAGGCATGTAAGAAGTTCCTTAATAAAGAGTGCCTTGAACTCTTAGTTGAACTGAAAGAGAGTCTGGCTTCAGCTTCTGATTTCAGCGCAGCCGGGCTTGAGACTGTCTTTAAATCTATTGTTGAGAAGCACGGAGCAAACCTTGGAAAACTCGCGCAGCCTGTAAGGGTCGCTATTACAGGCGGAACTGCAAGTCCCGGGATATTCGAGGTGCTTGAGATCGTGGGGAAAGATAAGACTGTTAAAAGATTAGAAAAGGCTGTTGATATTATAAAGGCTTCATAGCTGTACAAGGGTTAAATATGTCTAATAATGATTCTCCCAAACCATCTGACTTTATCAGGGATATGATCTCTGAAGACCTGAAGCTGAATAAGAACGAGAGCCGCGTGCATACGCGCTTCCCGCCTGAGCCTAACGGCTATCTTCATTTAGGCCACGCAAAGTCCATATGCCTTAATTTCGGCATCGCAAATGAATTTAAAGGCGGGCTCTGCAATCTGCGGTTTGATGATACCAATCCGACTAAAGAAGAGGTTGAATATGTTGAAGCGATAAAAGATGATGTTGACTGGCTCGGCTTTGACTGGGCTGACAGAGAATACTATGCCTCTGACTACTTTGATAAGCTGCATGACTATGCTCTTCAACTTATCAGTAACGGCAAGGCATATGTATGCGACCTGAGCGCCGAAGAGATGAGACAGTACAGGGGGACGCTTACAGAACCGGGTATAGAGAGCCCATTTCGCGATCGTTCAGTTGCGGAGAACATAGCACTCTTTGAGCTAATGAGGGGAGGGGAGTTTGAGGACGGCTCACGCACACTCCGCGCAAAGATAAATATGTCATCAGGCAACATCAATATGCGCGATCCTGTGATATATCGCATACAGAAGTCCCACCATCACAGGACAGGCGACAAGTGGTGCATCTATCCTATGTATGATTTTGCTCACTGTGTATCAGATTCTATTGAGGCTATCACTCACTCGCTCTGTACGCTTGAGTTTGAAGACCATCGTCCATTGTATGACTGGTTTTTGGATGAATTGAATATCTATCATCCGCAGCAGATAGAGTTCGCGCGCCTTAACATAACCAATACTGTATTGAGCAAGAGAAAACTTATCACTCTTGTAAATGAAGGGCATGTCACAGGTTGGGATGACCCCCGGATGCCGACACTTTCAGGCTTGCGCAGGCGCGGGTATACTCCTGAAGCGATCAGGAACTTTTGCGAACGTATAGGCATTGCCAAGAGGAACAGCACTGTTGATATGGCGCTGCTTGAGCATTGCCTGCGAGAAGACCTTAACAAACGCGCCCCGCGTTTTATGGCGGTGCTTGACCCTCTGAAGGTTGTAATAGAGAACTATCCTGAAGATCAGGTAGAAGAGTTTGATGCCGTGAACAATCCTGAAGATGAGAGTATGGGCACGAGAAAGGTGCCTTTTTCGCGGGAGATATATATTGAGCGTGATGACTTTATGGAAGACCCGCCGAAGAAGTTCTTCCGCCTGGCTCCCGGACGTGAGGTGCGTTTAAGGTATGCTTATTTCATAACCTGCACCGATGTGGTCAAGGATGAGAACGGGGTTATCACTGAGATTCGCTGCAAGTATGACCCTGAAACAAGAGGCGGCGATTCTTCTGACGGACGCAAGGTCAAGGCAACGATCCACTGGGTCTCTGTATCTCAATCCCTTCCGGCTGAGGTGCGGCTGTATGATCACCTCTTTTCTGTTCCTGAGCCGGGTGAGGATTTTATAGCAGATCTGAATCCGAACTCGCTTAAGACAATGTCATTCAGCCGTATCGAGCCTGCTCTTGTGGATGCGTTCATGTGTCAGTTTGAGCGGCTCGGCTATTTCTGTATCGACCCGCAGGACTCTTTCAGAAAGAAGATGCCGGTCTTTAACAGGACAGTGACTTTGAAAGATACATGGGCTAAAGTAAATAAAGCGGAGAATAAAACATAGATATGAAAAAGATCGCTGTCATAGGAGCGGGAAGCTGGGGAACCGCGCTGGCATTTCTGCTTGGTGAGAAGGGATATGATGTCTCTCTCTGGGTGTATGAGCCTGAACTTGCTGATGAGATTGCAAAGAGCAGGGTCAATTCGAAATTCCTGCCTGACGCAGCGCTTCCTCAAAACATTACACCTTCAAGCAGTATGCGTGATGTTATGAAAGATGCAGAGGTTGTGCTCAGCGTTGTGCCGACGCAGCATACGAGAAGGGTCTTTAAAGAGGCGGTTTCTTTTATTCCTCAAGGCGCGCACATAGTAACCGCATCCAAAGGTATTGAGAACGGCACACTTCTTACGGTGTCGCAGATAATTGAAGAGATGACCGGACGCAAGGCGTCTGCTCTTTCAGGCCCGAGCTTTGCCAAAGAGGTCATAAAGAAACTGCCGACAGCTGTAACATTAGCATGTGAGAGCGAAGAAACTGGGCGGCTGCTTCAGAAGATATTTAATACCGACCACTTCAGGGTCTATACAAATACCGATGTGCTCGGAGTTGAGCTTGGCGGCGCGCTGAAGAATGTCATGGCTATCGCTTCGGGAATTTCAGACGGCCTCGGCCTCGGCTCAAGCGCAAGGGCTGCGCTTATCACGAGAGGGCTTGAGGAAATAATCCGTCTTGGTATCGTCATGGGCGCGGATGAGAAGACATTCAGGGGGCTCAGCGGCATGGGCGACCTGGTGCTTACATGCACAGGCGTTCTGTCAAGGAATTATACCGTAGGCACAAGGCTTGGCAAGGGCGAAAAGATCAAAGATATCATCTCAAGTATGGCGATGGTAGCTGAAGGTGTCGCCACTTCTGAATCAGCATATGAACTTTCAAGAAAATACAGAGTTGAGATGCCTGTGGTTGAACAGGTCTATAAAACAATTAATCAGGATAAGTCTCCAAGAGACGCGGTTAAGGAGTTGATGGCAAGAAGTCTTAAGGCAGAACATTAGACAAAATGGATAATAAGAAGATAATAAAGATACTTGAGTCTGTGAAGGCAGGTGATGTCTCGGTCATGAAGGCGATGGAGACCTTAAAACATCTTCCGTATGAGGATATGGGTTTTGCCAAGGTGGATCATCACAGGTCATTGAGGCACGGCATACCTGAGGTTATATATGCTCAAGGCAAGGAGATAAAAGATATTGTTTCAATATCAGATTCGATCCTGAAACGAAGCGGGAAGCTCTTTATAACCAAGGCATCAAAACCTGTTTTCCAAAAGATAGAAGCTCTATGCAGGAAGCATAAAAAGAAGGCTGAGTTTTATGAGAGGTCAGGTGTGATAGTTGTCGGAGGCGAGAAGAAGAAGCAAGGATTTGTAGCGGTCATTTCCGCAGGCACATCTGATATCTCTGTTGCTGAAGAGGCGGCTGTAACAGCCTCTTTTCTCGGAAGCAGGGTTGAGATAACTTATGATGTCGGAGTTGCCGGCCTGCACAGGCTTATAGATGCAAAGGATTCATTGAAAGATGCAAAGGTGCTGATAGTTGTTGCAGGGATGGAGGGCGCTCTTCCTTCTGTTGTCGGAGGCATGACTGACAAGCCGATCATCGCAGTCCCGACCTCGGTAGGATACGGCGTGAACCTCGGCGGCATTACCACGCTCTTTGCAATGCTGAGTTCATGCGTGCCGGGAATAGCTGTAATGAATATAGATAACGGTTTCGGCGCAGGCGTCTTGGCGCATAAGATAAATTTACTATGATCGCATACTTTGACTGTTTTTCAGGGATAAGCGGCGATATGATCCTCGGCGCGCTTGTGGACGCCGGGGTTTCTCTAGAGGCCTTAAAAAAGGAACTCTCTAAACTCCCTGTTAGCGGATATGAATTAAAAGTTAAGAAAGTTAAGAGGTCAGGATTCTCAGCAACAAAGGTCGATGTAGTTCTGTACAACCCCTCTCAATCTCCCCTTACCAAGGGGGGACTTAAGGGGGGTCAGCCTTCAGCTAAAAAATGGAAGGACGTTCAGAAGATAATCAAGACATCCTCGCTGTCACAAGATATAAAAGCGAAAGGTCTATTGATCTTCAAACGGCTCTTTGAGGCTGAGGCAAAGGTTCATGGAGAGAAAATTCAGGACGTTCATCTGCATGAGCTCGGCGCGATTGACTGCATAGTCGATATATTCGGTGCGCTGATAGGGCTTGATATGCTCGGTATCACAGAGATTTATTCTTCTCCTTTAAATGTTGGAGGAGGAACCGTAAAGACAGCACATGGTATATTGCCTGTCCCGGCTCCGGCGACTCTGGAGCTTTTGAAAGGCGTTCCGATCTACTCATCAGGCGTGGAGCATGAGCTTACGACACCGACAGGAGCTGTGATAATATCATCACTCTCAAAAGGATTTATGCCGTTTCCTGATATGAAGGTCTCGGGCACAGGGATAGGGGCCGGCGGCAAGGATTTAAAGGAACAGCCGAATGTGCTGAGAATATTGATCGGGGAGAACACACCCCTGCCCCTGCTTAAAGCACCTACTGTTGGTCTTGATAGAGGGGAAAACTTTCCCACTTTGAAAAAGGGGGAGAAAGGGGGATTTTCAGATAAAAATATCACTGTCATAGAAACCAATATTGATGACATGAACCCTCAGGTCTATGAGTATGTGATGAAGAGGCTGTTTAAGACAGGCGCGCTTGATGTCTGGCTGACAAATATCATTATGAAGAAGGGCAGGCCCGGGATCAAGCTGACGGTTATTTGTGATGACGGCAAGAGGGACGAGCTTTCAAAGGTCATATTCACAGAGACAACAAGCATCGGCATTAGATTTTATACCGCCGGGCGGGAAGTGCTTGCGCGGGAGATAAAATCTGTAAAGACAAAGTTCGGAAATATAAATGTGAAGGTTTCAAGCCTTGACGGTAAGATACTTAAGACAACTCCTGAGTATGACGACTGCAAAAAGATAGCGAAGAAGCACGGCATTCCGCTTTTAGAAGTCATGAAGAAAGTAAGCGGGAAATCTTAATTAAAAGATCCCCCGTCACCTAATTATCTTATTTCTTGATCTCTTCCTGTTTCTTGCCGATTAAGGGAACAAAGATAGATGCACCTTTTCTGTAAACCAGCAGGAGCATATCTTCTTCAGGCTTTATCTTTGATACGAAGTCGTTAAAGTCATTATTATTGGATACGGCTTTTCTGTTTATCTCAAGTATAACGTCTCCGCGAATGAGTTTCTCTACGGCAGGGCTGTCTTCGGCAACGTTAGAGATTACTACGCCCCTAAGCTTCTGCGGGATACTCAGCTCTTTGTAGATATCCGGGGTAATGTCCTGGGTTGTTACGCCCATCAGCGCGTTCTCAAGAAGAGCGTTGGCCGGTTTTTCAGATGCTGCACTGAGTTCCGTAATTGTTATCTTGAGGTTTGCAAGCTTTCCATCTCTTATAACCACAACCTTTACCTCTTCGCCGGGTAATGTATTAGCTACGCTGTTTCTGAGGTTTGCAGGTTCATCAACTTTCACATTGTTGAACTCAACTATCACATCTCCTCTGAGAAGGCCGGCCTTTTCAGCAGGGCCGCCTTCGTTAACCTCGGTAATAAGAGCGCCGTAATTGTCAATAAGCTGGAACTGTTTGGCAAGCTCAGGTGTAATGGGCTGAACAGATACGCCAAGCCATCCGCGTATGACCTTTCCTTTTTCTACAAGGCTGTCCAAAACTCTTTTTGCCATGTTGCTCGGGATTGCAAAACCTATTCCCTGGTATCCTCCTGAAGTGCTGTAGATCGCGGTATTGATTCCGACAAGTTCACCCTTTGCGTTTATAAGCGCCCCGCCTGAGTTGCCGGGATTTATGGCAGCGTCTGTCTGTATGAAGTCTTCATAGTCTGAGATACCTACATTCTCTCTTCCAAGCGCGCTGACGATGCCAGAGGTAACGGTCTGGTTCAGGCCGTATGGGCTGCCGATCGCCATTACAAGCCCGCCCACCTTCAATTCATCTGAATTTCCCCATGTGGCTGTCGGTAGCCCCTCTGCCTCTACCTTGATAACTGATATGTCGGTCTTAGGGTCACTGGCGATCAACTTCCCGATAAGCTCCCTTTTGTCAGATAAAAGAACGGTTATCTCGTCAGCATCTTTTACAACATGGTTATTTGTGACTATGTATCCGTCAGAAGTGACTATAACACCGGATCCGAGGCTTGTGGCCTTTCTCTCCCGTGGCCTCTGCATCTGGTCGAACTGGTCGCCAAAGAACCTTTTAAAGAATGGGTCTTCAAATAAAGGATTGACGCTGCCCTGGGTCTTAATGGTCTTTGTAGTTGAGATATTGACTACAGCGGGTTTGACCGCCTCAACTACATCAGACATGGCCTGGCTGGTCTTTGAAAGAAAGTCTTTTGACTCCTGCAAGTTAGCATTGGCTTCAGAATGGGTGATGTAAGGAAGATAGAAGGCTATATTAAACAATAAGATAACAGCGGCAAAAAATAGCGGTTTCCTGAATTTGATTTTTCTGATAAACATTTCTTCTCCTTATATTAATGGTGTTTTTAAGATTATATATTCCAAAATATGGTGCGTCAAAAAATTGTAATTAAAGGTTAGCATATCTATGTTGAATAAATTATGAAGATACCCCGGGTTTACAAATTGCGCCTCTTCAATTATCATTTAATACTCAATGCAGGACAGCAGAAGTAATTTTAGAGATATATATAAATAATATGCGCATATCACTGGCACAGATCAACCCTACGGTCGGCGACCTCGAAGGCAACCGGAAGAAGATAGTTTCATACATAAAGAAAGCTATCGCCGCCAAGTCTGACCTCATCGTTTTTCCGGAACTTGCAGTGACAGGTTATCCTCCTGAAGATCTTCTCCTGAAACCTGATTTTATAGATGACAGCATTGATGTGCTCAATGAGATAACGAGATCAGTTGACGGTATCGCAGCTATTATCGGTTTTGTCGATAAAAAAGAAGGCATATATAATGCGGCAGCAGTGATATCAAATAGAAAGATAATAGATGTTTACCACAAAAAGCATCTGCCGAATTATGGCGTCTTTGATGAATACCGTTATTTCAAGAAAGGCATAAGGTACCCGGTCTATAATTTTGCCGGCATAAATATCGGGATAAATATATGTGAAGATATCTGGGAGAAGAACGGCCCTGCAAAGGTTCAGTCCCTGTCAGGAGCTGAGCTTATCATAAACATCAATGCGTCGCCATACTGCATGGGCAAGATAGCTGTCAGGGAAGATACAGTAAAGAAACGGGCGCTTGAATGCAATGCCGCAATGCTCTATGTCAACATGGTCGGCGGGCAGGACGAACTTGTATTTGACGGCGGCAGTTTTGTAATGGATGCCAAAGGCGATATGATCGTTAAGGGAAGGCAGTTTGTAGAAGAGATGCTGACATTTGATCTTGAGCCGGAAATGACTATGAGGCAGGTATCATCAAATGCCGGCAGAAAGGAGCTTAAGAGGCTGGTATTTAAAGGTGAGAAGGTTGAGATGATAGATATCCCTTCGGCGCTCTCAAAACGAAAACCCCAATTAAAAAACAGAAGACATAAGAATATATCTGAAGCCGAAGAAATATACAGCGCGCTTGTGCTCGGTACAAAAGATTATGTTCGGAAGAACCGGTTTAAGGGGGCGGTGATCGGGATGAGCGGCGGGGTCGACTCTGCCCTGGTCGCGACTATTGCTGTTGATGCGCTTGGGAGAGAGAATGTGCACGGATTATTTATGCCCTCGATATACACTTCAAAAGAGAGCCGTGACGATGCATACAACCATGCGAAAAATCTCGGCATAGAGATAAAGACTGCGCCGATCAACGATATTTTTAATGTATTTTTAAAAACTCTTTCAACAGAGTTCAGTGGCACCGCTCCGGATACCACAGAAGAGAATCTCCAGGCAAGGATCAGGGGAACTATTCTGATGGCATTCTCAAATAAGTTCGGATGGCTTGTTCTCACTACAGGGAATAAATCCGAGATGAGCGTTGGTTACGCTACCTTGTACGGCGACATGGCAGGAGGTTTTGCGGTGATAAAGGATGTGCCCAAGACTCTTGTGTATAAACTCTGCGAGTGGCGCAACAGCAAAGAGGGCAGTCTCCTTATACCTGAAAACATATTATGGAAAGAGCCTACAGCAGAGCTTAAGCCTGACCAGAGGGATACGGATACTCTTCCGCCTTATCCTGTGCTTGACCCTGTATTGAAGGCATATGTTGAGGATGACCGCAGTTTTGAAGAGATCATGGAGCTGGGCTGTGATGTAAACAGCGTTCAAAAGGTCATAAGAATGGTGGACAGTTCCGAGTATAAGAGACGTCAGGCGCCTCCCGGCATAAAGATAACACAGCGGGCGTTCGGCAAGGACCGCAGGTTTCCCATAACAAATAAATACAGAAGTTACTAAATCAATTTAAAATTGAGGTGAAAGATTGAAAATGAAGAATTCTGCTCTGATATATTTATTTATGATATTGATCCTGACAGCATCTGCCTGCTCAGGCGCAAACGGAACAGCGAAGGAAGAGGGCAGTACGTTTAAATCCGTTCAGGAGATCAGTGAGGTCAATCCGGAAAAGCCTGTGAAGATAAAACTGAAACGAAATGGCGATGGCGAGTATTCATGGGAGCTGAACGGAGATGACGTTGAGCAGGTCATAGGGACAGATAAAAGGCTTTTGCAGTATAATAAAGAACAAAAAATAATTAAGAAGGATTGATCATGAAATTTAAACTTTTGGCGCTTGGAGTTGCAACAGGTATTTTATGGGGATTATCTTTATTTGTTGTCACGCTTTTGAGTGTTTACACAGGATATGGCGAGACATTTTTAAATGCCCTGCCGCAAGCATTGTATCCCGGTTATGATATTTCAGTCAAGGGGAGTTTCTTCGGCCTTATAATAGGTTTTTTTGATGGTGTTATCTGTGCTTCCATATTCGGGTGGGTCTACAATAAGATAGCCGAGGCACAGGAGAAGAAGTCTTAATCAGCAGGAATGGGTTTTAATTTTCTACATATCCTTCAATAAGCAGATCATCGCCGAATCTTCTTGTTTTCATATCTCTTATCTTTATAGAGTTAATAAGCGAAGCAGGAGCGCCGCCTTCAACAGATGTTAAGGCATCCTTGCCGCCTATCACCTTTGGAGCAATAAAGAACATAACCTTATCAACTATCTTGTCTAAAAGCGCTGACGCGGCTATGTGTGAACCACCTTCAATTATTATGCTTGATATCCCCATTTTGCCGAGTTTGCTCACAAGGTCTTGCAAGTCAACATGTTTATCCCTGCTCTTAACAATCATGACCTGATGCCCTGTCTTTCTTACGGCATCGATCTTCCGGGCTGCTGCTTTATCTGTTGTTGCTATAATTGTCTTGCCGTCTTTATACCCTAACACTTTAGAATTTAGAGATATCCTGAGAGCGCTGTCAATGATTATTCTGTATGGATTTCTCCCTCTTATCATCCTGCAGTCAAGAGACGGGTCATCCTTTATCACAGTACCTATGCCTACCATTACAGCGTCAAGTTCATTTCTTAGTTTATGAACATGCTTTCTCGCCTTTTCACCTGTGATCCATTTGGACTCGCCTTTTGCATCTGCTATCTTGCCGTCAATGCTCTGTGCTATCTTGAGTATGACGAATGGTTTTTTTGTTGTAATGAACTTAACAAAAGCTTCGTTAAGCTTAGATGCCTCTCTTTCCATGATGCCTACCTCAGTTTCAATCCCGGCATTGCAAAGCGCTTCTATCCCTTTTCCTGACACCTTCGGGTTTGGGTCAAGCATAGAAACTACAACTTTATTGATGCCTGATCTTATGATCGCACTGGTGCATGGCGGTGTTTTTTTATCGGTATGGCAGCATGGTTCAAGGTTGATGTAGAGCGTAGCGCCTTTTGCATCAGAGCCAGCCTTTGCCAGGGCGAGCGCCTCAGCATGAGGCTCGCCTGCTTTTTTATGATAGTCAGCGGCTATGACCCTGTTGTTCTTAACTATAACAGCGCCGACAGCTGGATTGGGGCTTGTGCGTCCTATGCCCTTTGCTGCGAGGGCAAGGGCTTTTTTAATATACATTTCATTTTTTGTCATATTATGAATCATAGATTTTAACAGAAAAGTATGTTATTAGAGTAGGTATGGAATATATTATAATATTATATAAGTAACGTATTTAATCTTAAGAGCAAATTAAAGGAGGATGTAATGGCAACAAAACTGGGAGAGAAGTATAAATGTGTGGTCTGTACAAACGAGGTGAGTGTGACCAATGAGGGAGTCGGAGTTCTTGTCTGCTGCGGAAAGCCTATGCAGAAGACCGCCTGATAATTTTCCTGATTTAGTGAGTTTAGTTTAATAAGGAGGCCGAGATGGGAAAGATCCCTTTGATCGCCGGGCTGTCGTTATTATTGCTGATGAATATTTCTTTTTTATCGGCTTATTCAGACAGCGGGAAGGAACTGTTTGAAAAGAGGTGCAGTAAATGCCATGCCCTTGACCGTGCTTTAAGAAAAAACAAGGATCTTGACGCGTGGAAGATAACTACAAAGAGAATGGCTAAATACTCAGAAGGCGCGATTACAGAGCCAGAGGCTGAAGAGATTGCTCTTTACCTCGCAGGCAGGGGAACAGAAGCTTCTCAAGTTCTTCCTGATAAGCCTGAATAGAAGAAGGAATGTGAGCATCACGGGCAAGATAGTGTTTTGACATCTATTTTAGGTGTGAGGGTTAGACAATGAAAAATATTCGATGGCAGATAGTAATTGGTTTAATACTTATAAGCCTTTCTGCGCTTCTTTATTCTTTACATTATGTGATCTATAAAGACGCGCATCATATTTTCCTGTATCTGCTCGGCGACATTGCGTTCTTGCCGATCGAAGTCCTGTTGGTGACTCTGATAATCCATCGCTTTCTTCAGCAGAGGGAGAAGGATATTCTGATGCAGAAGATGAATATGGTAATCGGAACCTTCTTCAGCGAGGTGGGCAATAAACTGCTTGAGCATTTTCTCGGATTCAACAGTCATGCCCTTCGCGGGAACAGGCATATGATCGTTTCAGCTGAGTGGTCTGATAAAGATTTTGATGAAGCTGTTAAATTTATCTCTGGTCATCAATCTCATGTTGATATCCACAAAGGCAACCTGAATGAGCTTAAGGACTTTCTGCAGGATAGGAGGCTCTTCCTGCTCCGTCTTCTGGAGAATCAGAACTTGCTTGAGCATGATTCTTTCACAGACCTGCTCTGGGCTGTATTCCATCTTTCAGAGGAGCTGGATGCAAGGCAGGATCTCTCACAGCTGACTGAAAAGGACGGCAAGCACCTGGAATTGGATATCAACCGCGCATATAATCATCTGCTCTTTGAATGGCTGATGTATATGAAGCATATGAAGAAGAGCTACCCTTATCTTTTTTCACTTGCCGTTAGAACAAATATATTCAGGGATGACCCGTCGCCTGAGGTGAAGTGAGCAACAGGGATCCATGTATTTATTTTTTAACTGATTATTAGAGGGAGGATTCAATGTCAAAGACAGATAAGAATTTAAAGGATGCATTTGCAGGCGAGTCACAGGCAAACAGGAAGTATCTTGCTTTTGCAAAGAAGGCTGAAAAAGAGGGTTACCGCCAGGTTGCCAAGCTCTTCAGGGCGGCTGCCGATGCAGAGACGGTTCATGCGCACAATCATCTTAAGGAGCTTGACGGCATTAAAAGCACTAAAGAAAATCTTGAGGCTGCTATTAGCGGCGAGACGCATGAGTTTGAGAGCATGTACCCGGCCATGATAGATGACGCAAAGGCTGAAGGAGAGACCTCGGCTTCAAGGAGTTTTTATCTTGCAAATGAGGTGGAGAAGATACATGCTGAGCTATATAAGAAGGCGCTTGAAAGCCTCGGCAACAGCAGAGAAGTTGATTACTATGTATGCCAGATATGCGGGAATACAGTTGAGGGCTCGGCGCCGGATGAATGCCCGATATGCGGGGCGATGAAGAAGATGTTTACTAAAATAGAGTAGGATAATTTATGAAGGTAATAGCTTTTTTAGGGAGTCCGAGGGTTAAGGGCAATTCAGAGCTTATGCTCAATGAGGCCATTCGTGCGATTGAG
This sequence comes from Thermodesulfovibrionia bacterium, assembly GCA_030646035.1. Taxonomy (NCBI): domain Bacteria; kingdom Pseudomonadati; phylum Nitrospirota; class Thermodesulfovibrionia; species Thermodesulfovibrionia bacterium. Next base: position 34,221 of record JAUSMY010000046.1, read on the forward strand.
GGGGAAGGGCATACTGTCACGGTCTTCAGGCCGAGCAGGATGAAGATATCCCCATGCCTTAACTGCGGGGGATGTAATGAGGCTGGGATATGCGCGGTCGATGACGATATGGAGAAGGTTTACAGGGCGATCCGCGGAGGAGAGAGGTTTATCATCGCCTCGCCGGTTTTTTTCTTTGGCCTTACCGCCCAGGTCAAGGCATTGATAGACAGGTGTCAGTCTTTCTGGTGTGAGAAATATCTTCTTAAGAGGCCGATACCTGAAGGTGAGAATGGGAGAAAGGGATTATTGATGCTTGTCGGCGGCATGAAGAAGGAGATCGGGTTTAAATGCTGTGACGCAACTGCGACCGCATTTTTCAGGACGATCAATGTGCCTGAACATGATGTGCTTTGTTATCCGCAGGTTGATGCTAAAGGTGCGATAACGAGCCACCCTACCGCTTTAAAGGATGCTTTTGAAGCAGGGAAAAGACTCGTATCTTAAAAATGTAAAATTATAATTACAAAATCTCCCCTAACCCCTCTTTGCCTACCAAAAGTAGGTGCTTTAGGCAAGAGGGGAGCAGATGGAGTTATATTGAGAGCTTTCCTCTGTATGGGAAGACGTAATATCCCGGGGAGGTCTCATACTGCTTGATCAGTATCTTTTCAAATTCTTCAAGTTTGCCGAATTCAGGCATAAGCTCAAATACCATGTCTGCCGAGCGGTTCACTATCTTGCCTTTTGCGCGGGCATAACCCTTATCACCGTCAAGGCTCAGGGATGTTACTGTGATCTGATCTCTATTCGCAATTATTAAGCCCTGGGCTTTTCTGAATGAATTTATCAGCGGCAATATATCCAGCGCTCCGCCTTTCATACTGAGGCCTGTGACTGTGAACTTTGTTTCTGAGGAGTTGTTATTCAGTGTTGTCTCCGCAGAGAGGATACCGTTACAGTTGATGCCGAGATCTTTGAGATATTGGAGCGAGCTGATATCTATTCCGTCTGCTTTAATAACGCCTTTCCCTGCTTCTTTGAAGATCCCATTAATATGACCGCCTCCGATATTACCGTTCAGGTCAAGGCCGATATTCCCTTTATACAGGGAAAGGAGATTCATCTGAACTGCGATGTCAGAGGCGTTTATGATATGAGCTCCCCTTTGATCTATGGCGAGATCATCAATATGCAGAGAAAAAAAAAGCCCTTTCTCCAGCCCTGTTATCTTAACACCGGTATTTGCGCCTATTGATCTTGATATTGTTTGTTCGATCTTTTCTTTTATAAGATCAGTTGGAACAGAGATGTACCATATGAGAATGGTGAAAACAATAAAAGCGGCTGATGAATATAAAAAAATAAGAGATCTTCTCATGAGGATTCCGGCCCGGCCTATTGCGCCTTTGAAAGGAGTGAGACTGTGAGGTTCAGGCTGAAGATATCCTTATTTGCAAATGAAGTCTGCATATCGATAGATTTGACCTTCATCGGTTCAGGTGCTGAATCGATCTTGTAGAGAAAATTTACTATTCCATTGAGGTCTATATTCTTTATTTCAAGTTCCGCGTTCTCTTCAACATACTCATCAGCTCTTTTTTTGTCTGCCGGTTTGAGCTTTTCCGCTTTCATGCTCAGGCTGATTAGGATTTCATCAAGAGTTGCGACTATTCCTTTAGGGCTTGCTGACGCGATCTTTCTCTCTTTGCTTTCAACCAGCTGTTTGATCTCCATAATGCCGGCGCCTAACGAACTTAGCTCTGCAAGCTGGGCTTTGAGGGCATCTCTTTTTTTATTAACGCTGGTTATATGTGTTGAAATAACAATAATATAAACAAAAGCCGCTATTATGGCCGCAACAAGCACGACGGACTTTTTATTGGAAAGGATTAAGCTCATATAATCCTTTTTCATGATGCCTTCTCCTTCATAACTATGGTAAAGCTTATCTTATCGCCTGTAGTTGATGTGGAGTCAGTTACGCTTACGTTATCAAAGGATGCTGAGAGCGAGTTCTTCAGCGCCTCTACATCTTTGAATGCCGGGACGATGCCTTTGATGATAATGTTGTCTCCGTCCGCCCTGATCTCGTCCAGCGTGGCAAGGTCGTTTGTGATATCAGTGATCCTGCCCAGCATATCGAGAGGCGCTATGCCGCTGAGCATTTTTTTCTTGTTCTTCAGTATATTGACATTTGAAGTGAACTGCCTGGTGATATCAACGACCTTTGTGTCTTCAGGAAAAGTGCTCCGAAAAGCGCCTTCCACCTGGCTTATAAGCATGTTGTGTTCTCTGCTGATGAGCTTATACTTGAGCGTCAGGTTCACTCCGAAAATTATTAATAAAAGGAGAACCAGTAAAGCTGTTAAATTAGAGATATTTATAAATTTCTTAATGTCGCCTGTGAATGACAGATCTCCTCTTCTTATGTTAATGGAGGGATGGATAAGTTCTTCTCTTGCTGCATCAGCTCTTATCTCTTTATCCTGGGTCTGTGCCTCAAGTATCCGATCATAATTATTTCCGCTGAGCCTCAGATCCAATGATGTCACAACCTTCGGCTCAAGGCCTGCTGCAGTAAAGGTCTTGATAATAGCGTCAAGCTTTGCCTTTTCCATGCAGACGGCAAGCACCTTGCTGCCGGTATCAGAGGATGAAGTAACTATATGGTCTATGCAGTAGCCTGAAGTATCGCCTAAGAGCAGGCCTTCAAGTTCATAAGCGATGGTGTCTGATATCTTTTTCTCATCAGCAAACGGGAATTCCAGTTCACGCAGAGAGAGAAAGGCCGCGGGAAGGCTCAGGTAAATATAACTCATGCCGGATGCCTTCAGCGCTGCTAAAGCGCTCTGCTCCGGCTCGCCCTGAACAGGGATGGAGCTTGTGTTCTCAAGCGTCAGGCTGCTGCCCTTTTTCTGGAAGGTATAAAAGTGCAGTTCTTCGTCTGTCCAGTCTGCAAATCCTATCTTCAACTTATCCCTCTCTCCAGTAATGCACTTTAAGTGATGTATCCATTACGCTTTCGATTATCCTTGTAATCTCATGAGACCTTGCAATAGAGTATATCCTGAAGTAGTCACTTTTTATAGATATTTTACCAATCAGTTCTGATCTAACCCCTTGCGGCACTAAATTTTCTGGCAGACTTGTACTTTCAAAAGGAGCGGACTCCCTGTAACTGATTATATTGTTTGCCATAGTCTCTGTCATCTCCGGAGTAAGGCTCATTAAAACCGTCAGACTTGCAGTATTTATATTTATTTTACTTGTCTCATCTCCATAAACAGTAATAAAAGGAGATAATTTATTAAAGGTCTCAGTATCTATGCCTTTAATATATTTAAGCTCATCTACGCTCCATAAAGGCGCGTTCTTTGCTTTATCTTCAGAACCGCCGGGCATTGGCTCACTATCAGCGTCAATCCAGTCAGCGATAGAATAAGCAAGATTGGTGTTTATATTAAGGTATTCAAGCATCCTTTTCAAGATATCAAGTTTTTTGGCATCAGTAATTTTATTTATATTAAATTTTGAATTTTCGTCTTCGGCCTTTAAAATGAGAGAACTGTCAGGACCGAAATCTATCGGCACCGGAAGCGCTATATCTTTTGTGTGGGTATAATCTTTATCCTTAACAACTTTCAAGTATTCCGAGCTGAATGCCTGGCCTGACTTTGCTATAAGTGAAGCCCTTTGTGAATCGACCCAGTTTGCCACAGAAGATGTGTCGGTATATATCTCGTATGCGAATTCTACGACCAGCGTTGTTATCATCGCAACCAGAAGCAGGACTATAACTAGAGCCGAGCCTTTCCGGTTCTGATGGTTTAAGCATTTAATAGATATATTCGGGTTACTCTTCATCATAACTTCATTTTAATCACCGGCCTTGCATACTCCCTCAGGCTTACTATCTTTCCGTTGTCATCAAACGCTATGGTTACTCTTAACATGTCGGGTAATTTACCGGTCTCTTCAGCATCCCAGACCTTGACCCATTTCTTTTCAAATGAAGCTTCCACTGTAAGGCTCTCTATCCTGTTCATCATTTCGAGCGTATACCCTTTTGTCGGCTGAAAGGCCGGGCTCTCCTGCTTCATGAGCTTAAGGCTTCCTGCTTCTTCTTCAACATGGTATGAGATATTCAACGCTGTCCCTGTTAATGAAAATGATGTAAGGTTCAGATCTGACGCGTTCTTGCCGAATATGTCCTTGTCCTTAAAAGAGAATTGCGGCCTTGTTTCTGTCTTGCCTTCATTACCGGGAGCGCTGGGTTCAAAATACGAACTCTCTATCTCTCGCCTCATTATATCAAGGGCTGTCCTTGCCTCATGATATTTCATGGATATGTTATTGAACCTGTCAAGCGCGCGCTGAATGGAAAAGAATGTAGCGTATACCGCGCCGAGAACGATAACCAATATTGCAAGGCTTACCAGTAACTCTATGATCGTGAAGCCCTTTTTATCAGTATGCCGGAAGTTATTCATTTAATGGCCGTCTTTTTTAACCGCAAGTTTTCTGAGCAGAAACTCTTTATCGTTGCCCTTTATCACAGTCTTTAATTCAACTATCTCCTCAAATCCTGAACTGCCTATCGTGCTTTCGTAAGTGAAGCCGGTTCCTTCTATAACGCCGTTTGATTCCTGCCTGTCGAGTTCCAGTATCCCCAGTTTCTCCTTGGCCTGGAGCAGCATCTGTGTCTTTAATGCATTGTCAGAAGATACCTGAGCATGATAATTCACAGTATAAAGAGATACCGTAAGCGTAGCCCCTATGATAGCAAGCGCTATCATCACCTCAAGCAGGGTGAAGCCTTTGTTGAATTTATCAGACATTTTAAAGGATATAGCCTTCAAGTATTTTGCTCTTGCCGTTGAGATGGTTAAAGATGACCGTATACTCGATCTCGCTGCTTATAAGATGGATCACTATAGGTTCTTCAGGCCCGAGCGGGCCGAATTTTACAGTTACCTCTTTTGTTGTCAGCTCGCCGGCTGAAGGTATTAATACATCCTTGAACTTCACATCCTCTTTTGCCTTGAATGTCTTTCTCTCTGAACTGCCTTCAAAGCCCCATGAGCTGTTCTCAGGGTTGATCCTGAAGATATAGTCCTCTTTTCTTCCCATAGCCTGGTCGTAAACATACCTCATCGTGCTGCTTATATGTTTTGCCTCGGACTTAAGCGCGCTCTCGGGAGACTGCATGAATGAGGGCATGATCAATGCCGTGGCCAATGATATTATGAATATTACGACGATTAATTCGAGTAATGTGAAGCCGTATTTTTCATTCTTCATTTGATAGTTCTTTAACTCTTTCGCCTCAGGCGAATCAGCCGGGGCTGATAACCTTCAATTCTGGTTTACATCTCCCAGTTGATAATGTCTGCATCATACTCTTCTCCGCCTGGCTGTCCGTCTGCTCCGTAAGAGATGATGTCATAGTCGTTCTCAAGTCCCGGAGAGATGTAGACATATTCAAATCCCCATGGATCCGGTTTCATCCTGTTTGTTTCCAGATATCCTCCGGGCTTGTAGTTATCAGCCGTCCTGCCGATGGCTGGCTGCGATATCAGCGCCTGAAGCCCCTGTTCTGTAGTGGGGTAAAAACCGTTGTCTATCTTAAAGAGCTTTAATGCTGTTTCAAAATTCCTTATCTGCACCTTTGCCTCGATCACTCTTGCCTTATCTTCACTGCCGATAAACTTGGGTACTACGATCATGGCGAGTATACTCAGGATGACTAAAACTACCATGAGTTCAATAAGAGTGAAGCCGGCTCTTGCCGTATCTGTTATTTCATGCTTTTTGATTTTTCTATTCTGCATTTCAGTTACCCCTTTCAATAATTGTAATTTATTTTATCAGTTGGTTAAGCTCGAAGATAGGCAGAAGCACAGCTATAACGATGAAACCGACCACAAGCCCCATGAAAAGTATCAGGCATGGCTCAAGGAGAGCTATCATGCGCTGGAGTTTCTGGTCAAATTCCGCTTCATATGAATCTGCTATCTTTTTTAATACTTCAGATAGCCTTCCGGTCTGTTCACCTGTGGATATGATCTGCAAGATGGTCGGCGGGAAATCCTTCAGGCTATGAGAGAGGCTTGCCCCGTGGGATATCGATTCCTCTGCCGCCAGTATATTGTTCTTTAATCTGATATTCCCGATGGCGCGTGAGGTAAGCCGCATCGCCTTGAGAATAGGCAGGCCGCCTGAAAGCAGGAATGACATGGTCATTGAGAACCTCATCATATACAGGCTCATGAATACGCCTGTCGGGTCTTTCAGAAGCATTGAATCAATAAACTCTCTTTTGGATTCCTTTGCTTTCTTATAGAGAACTACGAGCCCTCCGGCAAGTATTAATAAGAGCCACCAGAAGTTCTGAAAGACTTTGCTTATTAATATGAGTAATCTGGTTATCAACGGGAGTGCGGCTTGGGTGTTCTCAAATATCTTGGTTATCTTCGGCACAACAAAGATAAAGAGGAATGTGACAACGATGATGCCTACACCTGCCATAAAGAGCGGGTATATCAGCGATGTCTGGACCTTGCTCTTTATCTTCGAATCAGTCTCAAGGAAATCTGAAAGTTTCAGCAGCACCTCCGGCAGTTTGCCGCTGCTCTCTCCGGCTGAGACCATGCCTGTGTAAAATTCCGGGAAGATGTCGCCGTACGCCTGCATCGCCTTGGAAAGCGACGCCCCTGCCGTGACCTGCTCTTTAATATCAATAAGAAGGCCCTTCCATACGCCTTTCTGTTCTGAAGAGATCGCCCTGAGGGCATCTATTAAAGGCACGCCCGCAGCAAGAGATATGGAAAGGCTTCTTGTGATTGAAGGGAGGTTTATCGGAGTGTATCTTCTGAAGAAGCTCTTTTTACTTGCGATGTGAGATTCGCTTATCTCTTTCGGCAGGATGCCGCCTGCCTTGATCTTGAATGCGGCATCTCTCTGGCTGTCAGCCTCAATGACACCGGTGATCTCTGAACCAGCTTTATTATAACCTCGATATTTGAATACCGGCATTTTATTATTGATGGATCAGGCAGGAAAAGATATTTCTGCTGCTGATCGTCATTCCTCGATATCTTTCTGGGTTACCCGTAAGACCTCTTCGATCGTGGTTATACCGCGCATGACCTTCTGCACCGCATTGTCCTTGAGCACCTTGAACCCTGCACTCATGGCACGGCTCCTGATACTCTGGGCATCTTTTCTCTCGACGGTCATCTTCCTTACTTCAGGGGTGATCTCAAGCAGTTCGTATATGCCTGTCCTTCCGAGGTAGCCCTTTCCAAGGCACTTGTCACAGCCTCTTCCGCGATAAAGTGAAACAGGAGGGGGATCAAGATTAAGATAAGCGATCTCCTGTGCAGTCGGCACATATGATTCTTTGCAGTGCGGGCATATAACCCTTACAAGCCTCTGCGCAAGTACGCAGACAAGTGAAGATGCCACAAGGAACGGCTCTATCCCCATATCAATAAGCCTGGTCAGGGCGCTTGGGGCGTCGTTTGTATGAAGCGTGCTAAGCACAAGATGCCCTGTAAGCGATGCATGGACAGCTATCTCAGCGGTCTCAAGGTCTCTTATCTCTCCGACCATCATGATGTCAGGGTCCTGCCTGAGGATAGCGCGCAGCCCGGATGCGAATGTGAGGCCGATCTTTGGATTAACATGCATCTGCCCTATGCCGGTCAGCTGGTATTCAACAGGGTCTTCGACAGTTATGATATTTCTCTCCTCGGTATTCAGCTTGAGAAGCGACCCGTATAGTGTCGTGGTCTTGCCCGAGCCTGTGGGGCCGGTGACCAGTATTATCCCATTCTGCCTTGCGAGGGCTTCTTTAAATGAGTTGAGTATCGAGTCGGTCAGGCCCAGCGCCTCAAGGCTCATGACACCTGCCTGCCTGTCAAGCAGCCTGAGAACAGCCCTCTCACCAAGTGCCGTCGGAATTATTGAGACCCTTATATCAATATCCTTGCCGCCTACAAGCAGCTTTATCCTTCCGTCTTGAGGAAGCCGTTTTTCTGCGATATCGAGATTTGCGATTATCTTTACTCTTGATATGAGCGCTTCCTGCACTATCTTTGGCGGGGAGAGTATCCTTCTGAGAATGCCGTCCACCCTTAACCTCACCTCGACACCTTTTTCATACGGCTCGATATGAATATCACTGGCGCGTTCTTTAACAGCCTCTAATAAAAGTGCGTTGATAAGGCGGGTGATGGGCGCTTCTTCGGTCAGTTCAAGAAGGTCTTTTGGAGATTCAAATTCAGTTGCGATCATTGAGAGGTCTTCACCTCTGATATCGCCCATGACTTTGTCAACTGTGCTTGTACGGCTGTATATCCTGTTGATAGCGTTAAGGATCATCTCTTTGTTCGCCATAACAGGATGCGGTTTGAGGCCGAGGTTTCTTGCAAGGTCTCTGAGGGCAGATATACCACGGTTGTCAGATACTGCGGCCAGAAGCTCTCCGTCCTGGCGCTTTAGTGGCAGAAAGAGGTTGCCCTTAACAAAGGATAGCGGCAGGTCATGGAGCAGAGAGAATTCAATCTCTTCATCTTCTATCCCGTCTATTATTTCCAAACTACCATCTCCTGCTGAGCCCGCTGAGCGTAGGTGTGTAGAGTCCGAAACGTTTAAAGTTATTTTCTTTCTCTTCAAGTGAGGATTCCGGAGAGGGGAGAGTATTAATCTTATCCGGATGACCGCCCTGTATATTCATTGTGTAATTAGGTTCGGCATAGATCACCTCCGGATAAGAGGTGAATTCTTCAATGGCTTCTTCGACATTCTGCTTTGGCCGGAGTTTTATATGGTAAATGTTCAGATCCTTTATTATGTTTATAACAGAGGCCCCAAGCTTTGATATGATCTCTTCAGAAGTCTTTTTCGAGACATCATCCCGAAACCTGACCAGAAGTTCGTCACGTATATATTGATTTTCCTCTGTAGCGAACGTCTTTTTCTTTGCGCTGGTGATATCCGTAAGCTGTTCTGCGTCTTTGATAACGTGCGGGGTCAGGAATAATAAAAGATTGGTCTTGGTCTTGGTTACCCCTTTATGTTTGAATAGCCAGCCCAACAACGGGATGTCTCCCATTATTGGGAACTTGGAAATGCTTTCTTCTTCCTTTTCCTGCATCAGCCCGCTGATGACAACTGTCTGCGCGTCTTTAACAATGATAGTTGTCTTTGTCGAGCGTTTTGTTGTAGTCGGCCCTACGGCTATAAGTATTTCATCAGATGCGTCTTTAACAGATGATATCTCCTGATAGACATTAAGCTTGACATAGTTGCCTTCTGTTATCTGAGGGGTTATCTTCAGGCTTATTCCAACGTCCTGCCTTTCGATATTTGTGCTGTATGTGCTTGCTACTGAATCGGCATTTCCCTCTCTTTTTGAGATGAACGGTACGTTTTCACCGACAATGATCTCTGCTTCTTCATTGTCTGCTGTCAGTATCTGCGGGGTTGAGAGGATATTAATAGCGTCCTTAAAGTCACTGAGGCTGAACAGGGCTGCAAAACCCGGTACGGTAATGTCTGAATCAGAGCCGACTGTTGAGCCTGGAAGAGTGAGAAAATTCCCCATCCCTCCAGCTGTGAATCCTGACAGGCCGTTGATTATGGCATCAACTGTAGTTAAGCTGATATTCCCGACTCCGCCGATGAAAACAGGTTCACCGTTATGCGTGGCAGCCGCTCTCCACTTTGTGCCTACAGCTTTAACTTTGTCTAAAGATGCCTCGATTATCATTGCTTCTACAAAGACCTGCTTCCTCTTCTTGTCCAGGGCCTTTATGATCTCGCTTATGTTTTTGTACTCTGAAGGAGAGGCAACGATGACAAGCGAGTTGGTTGCCTTGTCAGGAGTTATGCTTATTCTTAATGCAGAATCGGCCTGGGCATTTTTGGGATCTGATGTTGTCTGGCTTGCGGCCCGCGTGCTCTTGATTATCCCCTCAAGTACTTTTGCAAGATCTGTGGCATCTGCATGTTCGACAAAATAGATATTTATCTTTGAAGGCTCATCAAATGTCGGAGGCTGGTCTATTCTTTCAAGTATTTTGACCACCTTTTCAATATTTAGAGCTGAATCAACTATCATCAGGAGGTTGCGCGGACCAAAAACTGAAAGGTGCCCGTTCTTCGAGACAATAGGCCGGAGGAATTTCAGGGCATCTTCAGCATTAATGTTTTCGATGGCCAGTATCCTGGTAATATACCTCTCATCAACAGGCATTACATCGCCTGAAGATATCTCGCCGGACTGTGTTGCCTGTATAGACGGGACTATGGTGTATGTTTTTGTGCCTGCCGGTATTATCGTGAATCCCTTAAGGTTCAGTACAGATGTGAAAAGCGTGAAAGACTCCTCTATGGTCAGCTCTGTCGGCGCAATGATGGTTATCTTGCCTTTAATGGTTTCATCAAAAATAAAGTTGTCGCCGGTTATCTTGCTTATAAACTTGATGATGGTCGGGATATCGACATCAACAAAATTAAATGCTATCTTTGAGCCGTATCGCCCGGGCGTCTTTCCTGTTTCAGTGTCCTCCGCAAAAGATGAGTATGAAAGGAATATGAGCAAAACAGTAAAGAACGCTGAGATGAGGAATGATCTATTTCTATTTTTCATTAAGCTTCTCCTGGCTGCATGTTTGATTATGGTTATATCGTTTGATGATCATATCTATTTTATCTGATAGTTCAAGGACATCCTCTCATTGTTTCTTATTATATCAAGGTTGACGTTGTTAGTGCCTCTTAAAGCCGACATCGTCTGAATAGCAACCTCAGGGCTTGAGATCTCAAGACTGTTGACCCTTATGAGGACATCTCCGTTCTTCAGGCCGATGCTTTCATAAAGCCCGCCGGGTTTAACCTCGCTTATCTTATAGCCTTCCTGTTTGCCGTTAATGAAGTTAGGAAGAAGCCTTGCATCTGTCAGGATCTTTTCCGGATTGTTTATTGAGTCCTGAACCTGTTTCTTGTCTAATTGAAACTGCCTTTTGCCGACTTTTTTCACAAAGGGATCTGCAGAGCTGGTATTTTTATAGGCCTGATTATTGTCCGCCGGGTAATTAGTGAGATTGCTTAACGACTCAATGATTTTCAATATATGGGTGTTAGCGCCCTGTCTTATAACTACTGAATCGGTCAATATCTCATCAAGTGTTCCGTAATCATATATTGCATCTCCATGAGCAAAGACCTCCTGTTTGTTTGGGGATGTGATAGCATTGCCTTCGAAGACCGCATAACTCATATTTTTTTTACCGACTACCGTACCCACAAGGGTCAGTTCGGCAGGGGGAATCTCCTGCATATATGTTTCAGGCTTGAGATTCTCAGAAGGTGTGATCGTGTGAAATATCTTGGGAGAGCCGAAAGGGTTTTTAATTACGATTAAGGAATACTGCATTATATCGATAGGTTTTGCAGTATTTATCAATGCACTATTATCTAATGGCACAGAAGATATTCCGCTGTCTTTGTAGGCAAAGAAACTGATAAGAGCACGGGCAGTAAAAAGAGCTGCAATCAGAATAAGTGCAAGCAGAAAATAATTAATAAACCGCAGTTTTATTAGAGAGAATTGAAACATTAAATTAGATTAAACAATCGGCACCCTCATGTCAATAATAAATATGTATTAATAGCTTATATCCTCGCCTCTTTCAGAGCGTCCCTGCATCTGCAGCCCCTTTCATCCGGAATAAGCCGGAAGGTTTCCTTCAGAAGGAGTTTTATCTTTTCATTTGCATTACCCATAGCTTCCATGACTTCAGATACTGTCAATTTCCTCTTGCTGATGCCTGCGGCATAGTTTGCAACAACAGACAGGCCTGAATAGCATATTTCCAACTCTCTGGCAAGTGATGCCTCCGGCATTCCTGTCATTCCTACAATATCTCCGCCGAGAATACGGAAGCCTATTATCTCGCTCGCAGTTTCAAGCCTCGGCCCTTCGACCGCGACATAGGTCCCGCCGTTCTTTAAAGTTGTCTTTAAGTTTTCCCCGGCCTTTTGTATGACATTGCCGATTTCAGTGCAGTAGGGCTCTGTAAAGTCGATATGGACAACTCCTGTCTTCCCATCATAAAAAGTTGATATCCTGTTCTTTGTCATATCAATTATCTGGCTGGGGATAACAATATCTCCAGGCTTGAGGCTTCTTTTTATCCCTCCGACAGCGTTTACGGATATTATCGTGCTTACACCGAGTTTTTTGAATCCCCATATATTGGCGCGGTAGTTGATCATATGAGGCGGGATCGCGTGATGGCTGCCGTGTCTTGGCAGGAATACTACTTCTTTACCCTCTATCTCGCCAATTAAATATTTGTCAGAGGGTTTGCCGAACGGCGTGCTGATGCTTTTTTTGTTCTTTATCGCCAATCCCTGTATCTCATAAAGCCCGCTTCCGCCGATCACTCCGATCTTTGTCATGTATCCCCTCCTGATTATCTTTTTGTCAGAAAATATTATGTATAATAATACTCTTAATTAAACTTTACAGAAATAGTTTACAGAAATTTTGAGGCGCTGACAAATTGAAAAACATTCCGGAAGATCTTTTAAAGAGAATATTGCGCGATTCACTTTCCACAGGAGGTGATTACGCTGATATATTTGTCGAGCAGACAAATCCCCTGACCATCCAGCTTGAAGATAACAAAGTGGACAGGATCGTGTCAGGCGTAGATTCCGGGATCGGGTTAAGGGTGATATTCAACGGCAGATCGGCATATGCTTACACTAATGATTTCTCTGAGGCCTCCCTGTTTGAATTGAGCAGGGCTGTCAGGAGCGCCGTAACGGCAGGCAAGGCAAAAGTAGGTGAGATTGACCTGACAAGGGTTAACCCTTCGATTGATTTTAAAATGAAACTCCGCCCTGATACGGTCAGTATGGATAAAAAGATCCGCCTGCTTCAGGATGCTGACCGTGCCGCAAGAAGCGTCAGCAGTAAGGTCATTCAGGTAAAAGTGATATACAGGGATTCTGTTCAGAGGGTTACAATCGCATCTTCTGAAGGGGCCATTGCATCAGATGAACGGATTCATACGCTTGCGCTTGTGCAGGTAGTTGCTTCTGACGGAGATATTCTGCAGACCGGATACGAGCCTGTCGGAGGATTAAAAGGATTTGAGCTTTTTCAAGAGGTCTCTCTTGAAAATATCGCGGTTGAAACTGCGGAAAAGGCTGTGAGAATGCTTAGCGCAAGAAGGACTCCTGGCGGAAGGATGGCTGTAGTTATTTCTGCGGCGGCAGGAGGGACGATGATACATGAAGCGGTCGGCCATGGCCTTGAGGCTGACCTTGTACAGCAGGGGCTCTCTGTCTATGCAAACAAGATCGGAGAGGTTATAGCATCTCCGCTGGTGACTATAATTGACGATTCAACTCTTTCGGGCAGGAGGGGTTCATTCAGGTTTGATGATGAGGGAGCCCATTCACAAAGGACAGTTCTGGTTGATAAAGGAATTCTCAAAGGGTATATGTATGACAGGCTCACTTCGATGAAGGACGGAGTCAGCTCAACCGGCAACGGCAGGAGGGAATCATACAAGTCCAGGCCTATCCCGAGAATGACCAATACATTTATCGCATCAGGAGATGATGACCCTGCCGGTATTGTGAGGTCAGTTGAAAAGGGATTGTTCGTGAAAAAGATGGGAGGCGGACAGGTTAATACAGTTACCGGAGAATTTGTTTTTGAGGTATCAGAAGGCTATCTGATAGAAAACGGCATTATCGGTGAACCTGTCAGGGGAGGAACCCTTATAGGCAACGGCCCTTCGATCATTAAATCTATCGATATGGTCGGCAGCGATCTGGATTTTGCAATTGGCACCTGCGGCAAGGATGGGCAGGGCGTTCCTGTCTCGGATGCGATGCCTACCATAAGGATACCTGAGATGGTTGTCGGCGGGGAAATATAGTGTGCTTATTATATACACTATAGATGTATTAATGATACAACATATCAATTAATCCCATTGTTTTTTAAAGGAAATATTGTTGGTATGGGAATTGCATTACTATGTAAGTTGTGCGATTACAAAATACTATAAAAAAAGAAATACACCTTCAGGGTAAAGGGCTTCATACCGGTAGAGATATCAGGTTAAGGCTCAGGCCTGCGCCCAGAGACACAGGTATTATATTTGTCAGGACTGACAAGGGCAATGCTGAGATAAAAGCTTGTGTGAGCTCTGTCTCAGATACAACATTTGCTACAACGCTTTCTTCACATGGTGCGAAGGTAGGCACTGTCGAGCATCTCCTCGCAGCTTTTGCAGGGCTTAATGTCGATAACGTTTATGTTGACCTTGACGGGCCCGAAGTTCCGGTTATGGATGGAAGCGCTATCGCCTTTGTATCGCTGATACTTGAGGCAGGTGTGGCGCAGCAGGCTAAGACGATAACCTGTATAAGGATATTCAAGCCCATCGCTATTATGGAAGGGCCGAGCCAGATAGCTATAACTCCATATGAAGGTACAAAGATAACTTATCGTCTCTATTATACACATCCTGCGTTCGGGGAGCAGAAGATGGGCATTGATGTCTACAGGAACAGTTTTATTGATGAGCTTGCGCCTGCAAGGACATTCGGGTTCCTGAGCGATGTTGAGAAGATGAGGGCGAGAGGCCTGGCAAGAGGCGGTTCTTTAGAGAATGCTATTGTTCTCGGACAGAACGAAATCATTAACAAAGAAATGCTGAGATTCAAAGATGAGTTTGTCAGGCATAAGATACTTGATCTTATCGGTGACATGTCTTTGTTGGGAGTTCCTATCTATGGCCATATAATTGCAAATAAATCCGGACATACCATGAATGTTAAACTCCTTAAAAAGATACTCTTGAGCCGTGATTCATGGGAGATAGTGTCTGAGTCTCCTGTAAAGCTCTCAGTTCTTGAGTCAATAGCTTAACTAATCGTAATAAGTATAAATAAAAAAGGCTGTCTCGGTTTGAGACAGCCTTTTTTATTTATACTTATTACTTGTTATTTCTTTTTCTTTGCTGCGACTTTCTTCTTAGCAACTTTCTTCTTTGCGGTTTTCTTCTTTGCTGCGACTTTCTTCTTTGCTGCAACTTTCTTCTTTACGGCCATGTTAGTTCCTCCCTTTTTTTAATTCACCCATTAAATGGGCACACAAAATAAATTAGATTTTACATTTGTGTTTTTGAAGCAGTTACTGTTTCAATGTCAATGATCATTACAACTTTGATTAATGTTGTTACAAATTTTATATAACATTATTTAATTCTTGTCAAGAGAAAAATGACGATCATCAAAATATTTTTTTTAAAAGTTATAAATCTTTTCTTTTTTTGTTTTGAAAAAAAATAAAGAAGGTCATGTTTCTCTCTCTGTTTTCTTCGTTAGCGAGTCACTGCGCTCATCTTTTTATGTGATATAATGTCTCTATGAAAGAGGCGATGTTTTACAGTAAAGAAGCAGAGCATAAGGTGCGATGTTATCTCTGCGCTCACCATTGTCTTATACAGCAAGGCAAGCGTGGCATCTGCGGAGCAAGAGAAAACAGGGGCGGCATTCTCTATAGCCTTGTATACGGTAAGCTTGTGGCAATGAATGTTGATCCTGTAGAGAAAAAACCACTCTTTCATTTTCTTCCTTCTTCAACTTCTTTCTCAATCGCAACAGCCGGCTGCAACTTCAGATGCCTGCACTGTCAGAACTTTGATATATCGCAGCATACCAAGGAACACTCAGACATCCCCGGAAGCCATGTTTCACCTCAGCAGGTTGTGGATGCCGCAGAAAAGTCAGGGTGCAGGAGCATCTCATACACATATACAGAGCCGACGATCTTTTTTGAATTTGCATATGACTGCGCAAAGCTCGCGCATGAGAGGGGCATAAAGAATATTTTTGTAAGTAACGGGTATACAGGCCCTGAGGCGGTTAAAGCGATCGCGCCTTTTCTTGATGGAATAAATATTGACCTTAAAGGTGATGACGATTTCTACAAAAAGGTCTGCGGCGCAAGGCTGAAGCCCGTGCTGGATACTATCAGGCTGATGAGGGAGTTTGGTGTCTGGGTTGAAGTTACTACACTTGTCATTCCTTCATATAATGATTCGGAAAGCACGCTGACAGCTATGGCGGAATATATAAGGGCTGTTGACCCGTCTATTCCCTGGCATGTAACGGGATATTATCCTACATATAAGCTATTAGACCAGCCGAGGACCCCTGTAGAAACACTAAGGCATGCGCGTGATATTGGTTATGCCAATGGTTTAAGATATGTATACGAGGGCAATGTTCCCGGCGAGGGCGGTGAGAACACTTATTGTCCGAACTGCAAAGACATGCTGATAAGGCGTGCAGGGTATAAGATAATGGAAAACAGAATGAAGGACACACACTGTTCAAAGTGTATGGAGCAGATAGAAGGGGTATGGAGGTAAATACGGCATATGATCAGTAAACTTGCAGATGAGATACTTGAATTGATGTGGGCATTAAGAGAGCGGGGGATCAGGAGCTGCTCAAAGGTGATTGAGGATATTGCCGACAACAGCGCGCCTGATGTTATTGGAAAGATGGAGAATGCCGGGCTTGTAACTATCTCCGGTGATAATATTCAATTCACTGAAAAAGGCGAGAGCCGTTCACGGGATCTGACCCGCCGCCACCGGCTTGCGGAGAGGCTTTTCCATGATGTGCTTGATGTAAGTATGCAGGAGACTGAGGATACAGCTTGCGAGATCGAGCACTTTCTGTCTCCGTCAGTCACTGAAAGCGTATGCTCTTTCCTCGGACATCCGCCTACCTGTCCGCATGGCAAGCCCATTCCAAGAGGTGACTGCTGTTCAAGGTATAAGACTGTAAGGCCGCTTGTTATGCAGCTCAAGGAGCTTGATGTCGGCACAAATGCCAGGATAGTCTTCATTGTCCCAAAGGAGGAGGCGAGAATAGACCGCCTAACCTCAATGGGCGTGGTGCCCGGCAGCATAATTAAGCTGAAACAGAAGAGGCCGTCATTCATTCTTAAGATAGATGAGACATCTTTGGCAATAGACCCTGTCATTGCTGAAGAGATATATGTAAAACAGGTATAACAGAAAGGAACAACAGCTTATTTCTTCCGGAGCACCGAGAGCCTTTTTTTAGCATGGTAGCCGAGCTGAGTATCAGGCGCTGCCTGTATCTGAAATCCGTATTCTCTTATCGCAAGGTCTATCTGGCCGGTGCTCTCATAAGATATGCCTAACATCCCGTGCACTTCAGGGTCTTTTGGCACTGCATTTGCGAATTCCCCGAGATGAGGTATGGCGCTGCTGTACTGTTTTAGCTGGTAGTAGCTCTTTCCTAATCCAAAGTGTGTCGGCAGATGGCCGGGATAGAGTTTCATGCTTGTGTTGAATTTATCGATCGCAGCGGAATAATTCTCCTGGTAATAATTTATCAGCCCAAGGCCGAATACAGAAGGCTGATAGTCCGGGTTAAGAGCGAGCGCCTGCCTGAAGCTGTTCTCTGCTTTCCAGTAGGATTTCTGACGGATCATTATTAAGCCGAGGAGGTTATGGAAGGGCGCCTGGCTGTCGTTCTTTTTTATCGCCTCTTTAATCTTTGCCTCTGCCCCGCTGAAGTCCTCTTTTTTATAAAGGCGTTCGGCATCATCATATATAAAATAAATCCTGTTTATCTCACGCATTCTTTTTGTTGCATCCAGAAAGCGTTTGCTGAACTCGCCGTCGCCCTTGATAGTATAAGGAGGCAGCGCGTTTATCATATCCTGTATCTCAACGAGCCGCACCTCTTTTCTCGGGTGTGTAGAGAGCATATCGGCTAATGGCGAACTCTCTTTCTCATTCACCCCTGCTCTCTGCATATAGCCGTTAACAGACCTCTCCAGCGCCTCATGCGCGCTCATTGCCTCATGCGGGTTATAACCGAGCCATGACATATATCTTACGCCGAGCCTGTCTGCCTGTATCTCCTGCTCTCTGTCATATTTAAGCAGTAAGAGGCTGCTGCCAATTGCCCCTACGCTTAGAAGCGCGTCGCTCCCGGTCTTTCCCTCAAGAGCCGCTGCTCCGATAGAAAGCCCTATCTGCTGAAGTGACATGCGTGAGAGCCTCTGCGCCGTATGCCTTGCCATAACATGGCCTATCTCATGCCCGATCACAGCTGCGAACTGCGCCTCGTTATCCATGTCGCTTAAAAGCCCCCTTGTGATAGCTACATAGCCGGGCAGGGCGAATGCGTTGGGGATCGAGGTGTTCTGAATGTAGAACTTCATCGGCAGATTGGGCCTTTCCGAGTTCTTCCAGAGTTCCGCTGCAATGCCTCCGAGATATGCCTCTAACTCTGTATCCCTGTATTCGCCCCCGAATCCCCATCTCATTGACGGAGCAGTCTCTTTGCCTATCTGTATCTCCTGACTTTCACTTACGAGCATGAGCTCGTTCTTCCCGGTCACGGGATTGACAGCGCATGAGGATACTAAAAGAAAGATGATACATAATAAAAGTTTTTTGACTCTCTTCATATTTATCATCGGCATAGGAATATTATATCTATAAAAAGGGATAAAAAAAGCCCCGGGCATCTGCCCGGGGCTTTTAGGTTAAGACTTAATTACGGAAGCGGATTCGGGTCTGTTTCCAGGAACGGACTCTCGCTTGTGTAATCCGCACCGCCTGATCCGCCTATGAGAGACGGGAAATCTCCTACAACAACTCCCGGACCCCAGTAGTTGTTCTCAGCCTTCAGCCATCCTGTCCAGGGGTTAGTGACATTATTGAACAGAGCAAAAACTTCGTTCCCATAGAGTGAGTTATTACCTAATGAGCCAAG
This sequence comes from Thermodesulfovibrionia bacterium, assembly GCA_030646035.1. NCBI lineage: Bacteria > Pseudomonadati > Nitrospirota > Thermodesulfovibrionia > Thermodesulfovibrionia bacterium. Next base: position 53,070 of record JAUSMY010000046.1, read on the forward strand.
ATTTCCGTTGCCCAGGTCAAAGGTAAAGTGTGCCAGATACCAGTCATCATATTGTGCATCTACTCCGCCGATCCAAGGATTGTCACTAATATCGTATACGAGTCTAAGTCCGTCATTGTTGCTGTTTGCAACCACGTTGCCCTGGAAGAACAGGCTTGTGACGACACCATAATCTCCTCCCCCTGCCTGAAGCGCAGACCCAAGGGTAATACCGTTTCCGCCGCTGTTATTAACAACGTTGTCTATCAGACTGTCGGTAATGAATGAAGTGATAATATCGCGTCCTGAGGTGAGTGTGCTGTATATATATATCCCGTCACTGTCTCCATCTGCCATGTTGTCATTTGCCGTGTTGTTCTCAAGGGTATTGAAAATATTTGCGTCTGTGATATCGGATGTGGAGCCCTGTGTGAAGATAACTGACTCAACCTCTATGCCCTGGTCAGCGTTGCCATTCAGCACGTTTGTATAAAACTCGTTCCTTATCGTCACATCGGTTATAGAGCCGCCGTCGTTATTGTACGTGCGTATGGAGCTTAGGATATCAACCCCGTCACCAGAATCACTACCCTGGCCATTGTTGCTGATGGTGGAGTCATTGTTTGTGAAGGTGTTTGTTATTGAAGAGCTGGATACAGAAGCGTTGGTTCCCCATGTATAGATTTCATTTTCTATATACACCCCGTCCCAGTCGTTTGAGTCAATAGTGTTTCCAATGCCGGTTAAAGTGTCGGTGAATTCGTTTTTGATCTCAGACCCTGATATGTTGGAGTTGCTGCCCCAGGTGGAAATCCTGTTTGAGTCAAACATAACACCCCAATTGGAGTTTGAAGATATGTTGTTAGCTTCAAAGTAACTTGTAATATCCGAACCGCTTATAGCACTGTCTGCCCCGTTAGTATCAATATACAGGCCATATGATTCAACACCCGAATTGCCGTTGCCGGTGATGGTATTACCTGTAAAGCTTTCGGATATGCTTGCGTCAGTTATACCGCTGTTGTAGCCGGATGTCCGTATAAAGGTATTATCAGAACTGCCGATATATACACCGTATGAATTGTTGTATTGGATGAGGTTGTCAATAAATGTGTCTGACATTGTGGATTCAGATATCGTGCTGTTATAGCCGGAAGTCCTAATGATATTGGTGTCGATATTGATGCCGTAAGACTGGTTTGAGCCATCTGTGTTTCCTATCGTATTGCCGTCAAACAAGTTGTCAATATCAGAATATGAGATAGCACTGTATGAGTTAGCAGTGTAGATCTGGTTGGCGAGGTCAATGCCTTCCTCATCGTTATCAGTTATGGTGTTGTCGGTAAAGGTGTTTGTGATATCTCCGTTATAGATATCAGAGGAATAACCGGTGGTATAGATATTGAGGTCCATGTCAAAGCCTTCGTCGTCATCACTGTTTGTCGCGGTATTGTTCATAAAATCGCTAATTATTGAGGCATTTGATATCCCGCTGAGACTCCCATTTGTATAAATATTCAGGCCATCTAAATCTATGTTCTCGTCATCATTGGCATCAACATAGTTGTTTGTAAAGCTCAAGTCCATTAACGGGGTATAGATGTCGCTGTCGGATCCCAAGGTGAAGATATCCATATCATCGATCAGAATGCCTTTGTCACCGTTTCCGTTGCTCTCTTCGTCTATCCCATTGCCCACCACATTGTCTGTGAAGGTCACGTTTGTCTGAGCGCCTGTCACTGAACTGGATGAGCCGGATGTGTAGATATAAACTGCATCAAGGTCAACACCGTGTGAAGAGTTATCCTGTATGATGTTCTCGTCAGTAAAGTCAATATTGATGGCTGCTCTGTTAATAGGGCTGGCGTTTGTGGATGTCGGGGAGCCGTTTATATAATCATATCCTGTATATATCCTGACATCATTGAAATCAACGCCGTCATCTCCATTATCTGAGATGGTGTTGCCTGAGAAGTCGATGTCTATCAGGGCATCGGTAACAGAACTTCGTGAATTTCGCGTATATATCCTGGTGCCGCAGTAGCCTCCACAATCACCATTAACATCAAATAACACCCCGTCCCCATAATTGTTGGTGATGGTATTATCGGTCAGGGAGACGCCTATTGTTGAACTATTTATGAAGCTGTCAGGACTGTCAGCATATATTATCAGACTGTCAAAGCCCACTCCTTCGCCGGATGCATCATAGTCAAAGCCGTTTCCGTCCACCGTGTTTCCGTCTAATGTAGCTGTTATCTCTGCATTGGTGATATCACTGTTGTCGTACCAGGTGGATATCATGCTCTCTATGTCTATGCCCTCATCCCCGTTTCCGTTCATGACATTGTTGTCAAGGTTGTTCGTGATCGCAGAATTGTCTAAATTACTGGACAATCCATTCGTGCGTATGTCGCTTCCAAGCCAAACTCCGTTCCAGGTGTTGTTGTTTATAGTATCCGCATTGTTCAGAACGTAGTTGTCTATCCTCGCGTTATTAATAGAGCTGCTGTAGCCTTCTGTGTAGATCTCGCTTTCAAATGAAACCCCGTCACCATTGTTATTGCTGACACTGCTGTTTTCGATGCGGTTTGTGATCGCGGTGTTTGTTATCTGGGAGCTTGAAGCTGAGGTATAAATACTGGTGAAAACATCAACACCCTCGCCGGAAAAGTCGCTGCCATTATCTTCTATCGTGCTGTTTGTTATAGTGTTGGTGATGCTTACATCGTCAAGAGTACCGCTGGAAGCATTATAAAGAGTAGTTAAAAGATACAGCCCGTCGCCGTAGTTTCCTGTAATGACATTATTGTCAAACGTGTAGGTTAGGTGCGAGCCTGAGACAACGCTGAAATTGTTTTCAATATGAATACCGGATGTTGTTCCGCCATTGTTTAAGATATTGTTATGATGGATGTTGGTGTTTTGAATGTCATCGCCGTAGATGCCGGTTTCACCGTTCTGAATTGTGAGGCCCATGACTTCGTTATTGTCGGCAAGTGTTACGATATATCCGTCATCTCCTCCGTCAAGTATCGGATGTACTCCGCCGCCGAGGCCGAATACAGGGTGCAGGTAACCCTGTCCCCAGAGGACCATATCGTCCATAAGCCCGATGTTCACATATGTCTGCGTACAACCAACTTCATTATCATCACAGAAGACATACATCCATGCGCCGTCCTGAAAGCGGTCATCAAGGTTTTGCGGGTCATTGATGTCTTCCCACGGGTTGTCAAGTGTGCCGTCACCGCCGTCACCGCCGGTATTGTCCGCGTTTACATAAATGACCTCTATAGGGTCATTGTTCTCATCAAGGACCGGTCTTCCATTATAATTGGGCCTTGCGACTGTTGTGATATGCCTGTCTCTAATGACCTTGTCGGTCATCCTCTCTTTAAGGATTCTTGTGCCTGTTCCGAATGCAGTAAGATCGGATGCTCCCTTAAAGGGGTTCTCACCGCCAAGCAGGTCGCCTAATGAGAAAGGGATGTCTAGGTATCCGCCTATAAATGTTGCGCTTCTTACGTCATCTTCCTTCACCTCTATGTTGAGGTTAAGTATCTTCATCGGCCTTATCTCAGCCCTTAACTTCCAGCCATTTACCGCGTCGTTCAGGTCTGAGTCGTAGAAGTAGCCGCCGCCGAATATCCTTGTCTCGATCGTTTCAGAGATAAAAGGGACGAGAACGCCTATTTCAGCATCCATACCTTTGAGAGCTTCTTCATATCCGTCGTGCACAATAAGGTTCGTATGGCCGAATTCGTAGAAGTCAAGCCCGGAAAGCCTCTTTTTTACATTTCCGTACGGATAGTAAACGTTTGCGCGAAGGTCGATAACATCGGAAAGCGCTTCAATGCCGAGACCTACCTGGGTATACCTAAAGTCGTTCTCGCTCCTCATTGTGTCCCAGTACAGGTTAAGGCCGGCTATCACATTGTTGTTCCTTACAAATCTGCGGTAGCCGAAGCCGAGGTTCTCCTCGTTGCCGTCATTGTTGTCATATCTTACGGTAGGGTTGAAGAAGAAAAGGGCTTTTCCATTGCCCCACATAGGCATAAGCATATCTATGGTATAGTCATTTACATTTTCACCATCTCCAATCATGAATCCCGGCCTTGCCTTGCCTTGCCATGGGTTATCGGCATTTGTCAAAGGCTTGCTGAATAGGTCAGAACTGACCAAAAATACTGCTACCATTACTAACATCGCAATTAAACCTGCTGACTTGAACTTTCTCATATCTCCTCCTTAAAGGTTTTAGTATTAATAAATATCATTGAATACACGATTGAATAATAGATTTACGATTGATATTTATACAAAATATATCAAACAGGCAAATATGTCAAGTGTTTATCCTTGGCCGGTTCTGGAGTCTATATGTGGTATGTATATAATATTCGGCTGAATCTTCTGTTTAATATTCACGTTTGTAACCGTAAAACAGTTTGCCTTCATGGTCAATTTGCCGTAATGGATCTAAAATAATTTGATATGGCACTGAACTATCTGCTATACTTTTTTTTAAATAAATAGTGTTATATACTTATGATAATAATGCGAAGACTATTAATTATATTTACTGTCCTGTCTTTTCTGTTCTCTTCAGTATTGATCGGTTTTGCACAGGAGCCTGTTGCAGAAGTTCAGGTTGCTTCAGAAACTGAAGGCCAGATATTAAAAGATAAGGCCATAACACAGGATGTAGTTACTGAAGAGGTACTTACTGAGCAGGAACAGCTCCTGAACGAAAGGCCGGCCTTGCCGCCTATTCTTCCTCCTTCAAACATGACTCCCGATCAGGTCAGGTCATTCTTCACAAAGCCAGGCGAGAAGGCTGAAGAGGAAGAATTCATGATCCTGAATTTCGATGACGCTGACATCAAGGATATCCTTGCGACTGTAAGCGCGATAACCAAAGTTAACTTTATTCTCGGTACAAATGTCTCCGGCAAGATAACTATCCATTCTGCAGAGAAGATACCTGTCAGCGAGGTCTTCTCGGTCTTTGAAACTATCCTTCAGGTCAACAATTTGTCGCTTGTGAAGTCAGGCAGTTTCTTCAAGGTGCTCCCGAGCTCTGAGGCGAGGCAGAACCCGCTTGAGATATTTCAGTACAAAGATGCGAAGACAGTCCCTTACGGTGACAGGCTGATAACACAGCTTATATATCTGGAACATATCCCTATTAAGGATATGTCAGGACTGCTCAAGGATATGATTTCAAAGGTAGGGTCTATCACTCCGCACCCGAGGCTTAACATGCTCATCATAAACGACCTTGCATCAAACTTAAAGAATGTCCTTAGGATCATAGATGAGGTTGATGTCGATGCTTTCAAGGATACGAGGATGTCGTTCTACAGGCTCAAGAACTCTGATGTCGCCACCCTTTCCAAAGAACTGCTCGATATCATAAACGCGCTGAATATAGGCAGGGAAGGCCTTTCCATTATACCTATTGAAAGGCTCAACAGCCTTGTTGTCTTCTCCTCAGGCCCGGGACTTTTAAAGACGATTGAGGCATGGATACATAAGCTTGATGACGAGGTCACTACAGGCCAGAACATATTTGTTTACAATGTGCAGAACGTCGATGCAAAAAAGATAGCCGCTGTCCTGAAGACGATATATGAGAAAAGCGCTTCGATACCCACAGTAGGGGAATCCGCCCCCCCAAAAGAGATAAAAAAAGATGCAACTCCAACCACCAAATCCGGCACGGCACAATCATTGTCACAGTCGACAGTCGAATCATCCGGCAGGGTAGAGATTGATACTTTTGAGTCGACAAACTCGCTTGTCATACTCGCCTCGCCGGGAGTATACAAGGAGATCAGCGATACGATCAAGAAGCTTGATATGTATCCGAAACAGGTTCTTATTGAGGTTGTCATAGCCGAGGTCAATCTTGATGATGATAACCAGTTTGGGATTCAGTGGTCTTTATTGCGCAATATTAATATCGAAGGCATTACATCTCCGGATGCTCAAGGGCTTGTGCAGAACAGTGCAAAAATTCCTCCATTAGGAACGGCATTGCCAACATTGGGGGCTGCCGGGAACAGCGGCCTTTCGTTAATACTCTTTGATCCGGGCCGGATCACAGCGATGATACACGCGCTTGCAAGCACGACAAAGCTCAATATTCTCTCAAGCCCGAGGCTTCTGGTCAGAGACAAGGAGGAGGCGAGCATAGAGGTCGGCAGTGACATACCCATAGCCACAAGCACCACCTCGATAAGCGGGACAACTACAGCTACACAGAATATCGAGTATAAGACTGTCGGCATAAAGCTCAAGATAAAGCCGAGTATTAATGATGAAAAGACGGTCGTTCTCAATGTTGAGCAGGAGGTCTCTGATACCGGGGCTGACCAATCTATCGGACCAGAAGGTTATACATACCCTTCTTTCTCAACAAGGCTTACAAAGACATCTGTAGTTGTGCCGGATAACAAGGGCATCTTAATAGGAGGGATAATAAAGGAGAGGAATGAAAAGGGGTACCAGGGCATTCCGCTCCTGAGTGCAATACCTTATCTCGGAAGCCTCTTCCGCTATACTACCATGACAAAGAGCAAGACCGAACTTGTTATCTTCCTGACCCCTCATGTTGTGACGAACAGCACTGAAGCGGATATGGTTACCAGTGATTTTGTGAGTCAGCTTAAAAACCTTAAGAAGTCGGTTAAGAAGGAAGATATCAGTTCAGATATATTCAAACCTTACACCCGGGAATAGCCGGATAACTCCACTTCATGGCACTCAGAAATTCATTAATAAAAAAGAGTGACAGCCTGCTGGGCGAAACACTTGTCGAAAAAAATCTTATAACTCCGGAGAAGCTGAGTATAGCATTGAAGGAGCAGTCTTCCCTCGGCAAGAACCACCGCCGCATCGGCGAGATTCTCATTAGTCTCGGGTTTATTGCTGAGGATGACATGCTGCTGGCGCTTGCTTCCCAGCTTGGCCTGCAGTTTATCAAGTTCACCCAATTCCCCAAGATGCTTCCTGAAGATAATTACCCTACCGTAAAGTTCATGAAGGAGTACAATCTTGTTCCTATAGGTTCAGGCGCTGATTCAATCAGGTTCGCTATGGCTGATCCTCTTGATGAGTATGCTCTCAGTTCCATAATGAGCTTTTCCGACAAAAAGCTGGAGATAGTGCTCAGCAGCGGGAAGGATATCATGGAAGCGATAGAGCAGTACTTTGGCACAGACGTGCATATGACCAGCATTATGGAGGGGATGCGGGAGGAAGATGTAGAGACAGATGCTGTTGAGATGCATGAAGATGTCCATCACTTAAGGGATATGGCGTTTGAGGCGCCGATAGTAAAGCTTGTCAATATGGTCCTGACCCGCGCTGTTGAGAGCAGGGTGAGTGATATTCATATAGAGCCTTTTGAGAATAATGTAAAGGTCAGATACAGGATAGACGGCGCATTGAGCGAGGTGGAGCTGCTGCCGAAAAGAATACAGGCAGCGGTCATCTCAAGGATAAAGATAATGTCGAGGCTTAATATCGCCGAGGTGCGGCTTCCGCAGGACGGAAGGATAAAGCTCAGGGTATCAGGCAGGGAGATAGACCTCAGGGTATCGACCATGCCAACGGCGCATGGCGAGAGCATAGTCATGAGGATACTTGACAGCGGAGCCTCTTTGATAGACCTCAGGTATCTCGGTTTTCCTGAAAAGACGCTCCAGGACTACATGAGCATGATCACAACTCCCTACGGAATGATACTCGTCACCGGCCCTACCGGAAGCGGCAAGACGACCACTCTTTACGCGTCATTGAGCAAGATCAATTCCGAAGACAAAAAGATAATAACGATAGAGGACCCTATCGAGTACCAGACCGACGGCATAAACCAGATACAGGTCAACCCGAAGATAGGGCTCACCTTTGCCAACGGGCTCAGGCATATTGTGCGTCAGGACCCTGATGTTATCATGGTCGGTGAGATAAGGGATATAGAGACAGCTGAGATATCCATCCATTCCGCGCTGACCGGTCATCTTGTATTCAGTACACTACACACTAATGACGCATCCGGCGCTGTAACAAGGCTTCTTGACATGGGCATAGAGGGGTTTCTGGTCTCGTCATCTCTTATAGGTGTTCTTGCGCAGAGGCTTGTCAGGGTCATCTGTCCTGCATGCAAAGAGGTCTTTACCCCTCCTGTCCAGCTTATGGATAAGGTCAGGCCCAATATTGGCGATGCACCTGCCTATCATGGCGCGGGCTGCGGAGAGTGCAGGCAGACCGGATACAGAGGCAGGATAGGTATCTTTGAACTGATGAAAGTGAATGAGGCGATTAGAAGGATGATACTTGATAAGGCAAGCTCTGATGTTATAAGAGATAAGGCGATAGCAGGAGGTATGCAGACCCTTTCTCAGAACGGATGGCAGAAGGTCAGGGAAGGGATCACTACCATAGAAGAGGTCATGAGGGTGACGCAGGAGGGTAGTTAGTGGGGACTTACTCTTACGACGCGACCACAAAAGACGGCAGGGACATCACAGGCACGATCGAGGCTGATGATGAACGCACTGCTGTACAGCGCATCCAGGAGATGGGCTATTTCCCTTTAAAGGTTGATAAAGCTAAAGAAGGAACACAAGGAATTCTATCAAAACTTTTAACTCCTGTAACATCAGGTGTCGGCAGTAAGGACCTGATGAACTTCACATACCAGCTCGGTGTACTTCTTGAAGCTGGTTTCCCCCTCGAGAAGTCTCTCTCCATCCAGTCGGAACTTACAGAGAAGAAGGCATTAAAAGATATAGTTGACGAGATACTCAACCATGTCAGGAACGGGAAGTCCTTTTCAGACGCGCTTTCAAGGTTCCCCCTGGTTTTCCCTGCATTTTACGTCAATATGGTAAGGGCCGGAGAGGCCGGAGGATTTCTTGAAGATACCATATCAAAGATGACATCATACCTTGAGAGTACTCAGACGATGAAAGATGATGTGCAGTCTGCTCTTATTTATCCTGCAATACTTGTTGTGGTTGGAAGCGGGACTATCATAATCCTGCTTACATTCGTAGTGCCGATGTTCACGCAGATATTTGCCGATATGGAAGCAACGCTTCCGCTGCCTACCAAGATACTGCTTGTTGTCAGCAACTGGTTCAGGAATTACTGGTGGGCATTTCTGCTGCTCCTTTCAGCAGCTTTTGTGACAGCAAGGGCTTATCTGAAGAGCGAGCCTGGGAAGAGGTGGTGGGATTCTTTCAGGTTCAAGCTGCCCGTTATAGGCAAGCTTTTCAAGGAGATCATAGTCTCACGTTTTGCAAGGACACTTGGGACTTTGCTGGCAAGCGGCGTACCGATCTTGAACTCGCTGCAGATAGTCGGCGGAGCGCTTGGGAGCGAAAAGATGTCCAGTATAATAGCATCAGTAAGGGAGTCTGTTAGAAAAGGGAGGGGCATATCCGAGCCTCTGAGAAACAACGATATATTCCCCACGCTGGCGGTTCACATGGTTACCATAGGAGAGGATACCGGCAAGCTCGACCATATGCTCATCAAGATAGCCGAACGCTTTGATATAGAGGTCAAGATAACTACGAAGCGGCTGCTTACGCTTTTCGGCCCGATCCTGATACTTGCTATGGGAGTCATAGTTACTTTTATACTGATCTCCATACTTCTTGCAATGCTGACCATTAATGAATTGCCGTTTTAGGTTTGAGATGAATTCTATCAAGGCTTATATAAAATAAATATCGGAGGTTATTATGGAGAATATATCAAAGCAAAGATCAGAGAAGACAAAAGGGTTTACCCTTCTTGAACTGATGGTGGTTATGGTGATATTAGGCCTTTTGGGAGCTATTGTTCTGCCGAGGTTCATGGGGAAGATAGGGCAGGCCAAGAATAAGGCGGCAGCTACACAGATCAGCTATTTTGAGATAGCGCTTGATTCCTTCTACCTTGATGTAGGGCATTATCCAACTACCTCAGAGGGGCTTGCTGCTTTGATCACCTCGCCCGGAGGTGTTCCTGAATGGAACGGCCCGTATCTTAAGAAGTCAGAAGTCCCCACTGATCCGTGGAAGAACCCATATCATTATGTATCACCCGGAAGCCATGGCGACTATGATATCTATTCTTACGGCGCAGATGCTACAGAAGGCGGCGAAGGGGATAATGCCGACATAGTCAGCTGGAAGGCCAATTAGGCCTGTAATATGAGACCTGATCCCTCCCGAAGCGGCTTCACACTTGTTGAGCTTGTTATTGTAATGCTGATCATGGGTATAGCGGCGGGTGTCACCGGTATAGTGGTGGGCAAGAAGTCCGGCGGCGCTGAGATCAAGAAGGCAGCGAGAGAGATATCAGCGTCTCTGAGATTTGCAAGAAGCCGTGCGATATCAGAGAAGAGATCTTATTTTTTTATAGTAAATAATGTGACCATGACATACGGACTGTATGATGCCGGGATCGACAAAAAGGAAGACCTTGAGAACTTGCGCCTTAAAAAGGATCTGCCCAAGGATCTGCGGCGGATCACGTATAACAAAATAGTGCCGAACCTCTTTCAGATAGAATTTACTCCCCAGGGCAGTTCATCAGCAGGGGTGATAGAGATCATGAATGACAGCAGGAGATATGTTATATCGGTCAGCAGGCTCACCGGGAGGGTCAATGTTGACAATCCGAAACTGTAGAAGCAGGGGGTTCACCCTTATCGAGGTGATCGTTTCGGTAGCGATCATGTCGATATGCCTTGTAATGGTGATGCGCCTCTTTTCCGCAGGGCTGCGGGCAAGCAGGTCATCGTGTGACTATACGAGGGCTATGGTTCATGCAAAGGAAAAGATGGAAGAGCTTTCTTTTAAGCCTGAAGCAGGCAGCGGGGATTTTGATGACGGTTTCAAGTGGGAGGCGGAGCTTGTCCCTTATATGTTTTCTGAAGAGGCAAGGTATAACTTATGGCAGCTGAAGGTAAAGATATCATGGACAACAGCGGTTACAAAGGAGAGTTCAATAGAGCTTGTCAGCTTAAAGGCATTGACCAATGATGAGGCGACATAATGCAGGGAGATTAAACTGTAACGGATTTACGCTGGTTGAGATCCTGCTTGCCATGACGATAATGAGCATTGTTACTCTGGTAGTGGGCAGTGTTTTCAGGCTTGGGATGAATGCCTGGGAAAGGGGAGAATCCGAGACAGCCCAGACACAGAAGCTTAGGATATTATCCGGCCTGATCTCACAGCAGATAAAGTCAGCTTATCCTTACTGGATGATGTTTGAAGATGAGAGGGCAGTGATATTTGAAGGAGAGAGCGACTCTTTAATGTTTGTCACCGCCCTTACTGACGCATCCTCTTCAGGCTTTAAATGGGTGAGATATTTTTATAAGGACGGCGTGCTTTACTATAAGGAGGGGCCTCTTCCGGACAAGGAGTTTCATGACAAGATATCAGGTGATGAAGAGGTGTTTGACCCTGAGATAGGTAAGGTCACTTTCTCTTACTTCTCCCCTGAAGAGGAGGAGTGGCTTCAGTCATGGGAGTCATGGGAGGGCTTCCCTGAAGCTGTACGGGTTGAGATAGACCCGTTCGAGCCGTTTATAATTACGATGCCTGCCTCATTAAGGCTTAAATGATGATGGTTCCTGTAATGTGTGATAAGATTGAGAAGGCTGAAATCAATCCTCTTCTGAATGAGAAGGGCGGCGCGGCATTCATACTTGTGATATGGATAGTCGTCATGCTGCTTGTTATTGTTGCCGAGTTCTCCAACACCATGAGGACCGAGCTGAAGATCACCAGCAACTTCAAAGAGGAGGAGGAGGCTTACCAGCTGGCGCTTGCCGGCTTTGAACAGGCGAAGGTTGAGATAATGTCTGTGCCGGGTGATGCTTATGTATATTTTGACGGGGACGGGGTTCTCTCTTTCGAAAAACAGGGCGGGGATTTAAATAACGGCGCTGACGAGGGTTTCATCTTTAAGAGGGATGTCCAGCTTGGCAAAGGAAGTTTTAAATATACTATTATTGATGAGAGCGGAAAACTTAATCTTAATACAGCTTCTGTAACCCAGTTGAGGTATATAATTGAGAACACAGGTGTTGAGACAGAAATAACGGATATCGTTGTTGACTCTATCATTGATTGGCGCGACCCTAACAGCCTGCATATGATAAACGGGGCAGAGGAAGAATATTACCGGTCATTGCCTCTTCCTTACAGCTGCAAGGATGATAACTTTGATGCTGTTGAGGAGCTGCTGCTTGTGAAAGGGGTCACCCCGGAGATATATTACGGCTCAGGCGCAACAGGCGGAGAGAACGAATATCAAGGGATCAAGGACTATTTCACTGTATGGGGCTCGAACGAGATAACTCTCAGCACTTCAGTATCCGGGGTGCTTGAGGCTGTCTTTGGATTTGATACTGCGAATAATATAAAAAGTCAGCTGAATGCAGGTTTAATACCGAGTGCAGTTCCAGGGGGCAAGGTGACATCGAATTACTTTACGATCATTTCGACAGGCTTTAACAGGGACAGCACGATAAAGAGGAGCATAAAGGTGACCGCGCAGAAGACAGCTAAAGGGCTGGAGACATTATACTGGAATGATAACTATGCTGGATAAGCTTTTCGGTGTCTTTACAGGAGTAGAGTTCAGGGATGACTCGCTTACAGTATCAATACTGAAGAACGGGTTATCCGGCATGAGGCTGCTGTCTTCATCATCATTTCCTTTTAAGGATGATGATATAACGATAGCCGCCATCAGGGGATATGTTAAGAAGAACGCCGCCGGAGCAGGCAGGGTCTTTGTCACTATCCCTGACAGATGGGCGCTTATCAAGTTCGCAGATGTACCGTCTACAAAAGGCAGGGGCAGAAAGGCGCTTCCCAATATGATGAAGTATGAGATCGAGCGCCACATACCCTTTGATATGGATACTGTGCTCTATGATTTCCAGGTAGTCGAAGAGACAGATTCAACCTGTACTGTTGTTTTTGTGACCGTACAGAAGAACAGGGCTGAAAAGGTGCGTGAATTTCTCAAGAAGCTTTCCCTGGAGCCGCAAGGCATAACTGTCTCTTCATTTGCCGTGCTTAATTCTGTTGAACTTGGCGGTATTCATGCAGGCGGCTGGAAGAGCGTCATAGGTATCAAGCCTGGAGCCGGGCATCTGGCGCAGAAGGGCGAAACAAATGTCTCTCTTTATATTGATAAAGCAGGGGCCAGCCTTGCTGTTATCAGAAATGGTTACGCTTTGCGTGTCAGGTCATTCCCCTGCGGTTCAGGTGATGCTTCAGATGTTTTATCCGGCGATATCGACAGCTATCTTTCTGAGATAAAGACCGAGCTTGACCTTGAAGGATATAAAAAGCTGATCGTTTCAGGTGATGACTCTGTATTCCCCAGGCTTGCCGGTGACCTCTCCTCCAGGATTGGAGCAGTTACGGTCGCGGTTAAAGCGCTTCCGCGTTTTTCAGGCGCATCGGGTTCTAAAGATGCAAAGGATCTTGCCCCATCCGTGGGCGGCTGTTTCGGCGAGCTCGGCATAGGAAGATACAGGATAAATATACTTCCTCATAAGCTTGACTATGAGAAGAACAGGGGTGCCTCCTTTGCGGCAAAGATATTAGCATGTATTGCAATATCCCTTGTTGTTCTTATTGGGGCATCGGAGTTTTTGAAGCTGAGGGGATTGCTTAAAAGGATAGACGAAGAAATAAAGAAGAATGAGCCTATGATCATCCAATACAGGGCGCTTTCCGCCGAGCTGGAATCCTACAGGAAACAGGACGATTTTCTGGCTGCTGTTGAGGGAAGCGATTTAACTATCGAAGTGCTGGCTGAGCTTTCAAAAATATTGCCGGATGATACATGGATATCCAACCTGCAGTATGGCAAGGCCATTCACAGTGACAAGGAAAATGCCCCGGGTGAGCTTATTATCGGCGGGTATTCGGATTCAGCTTCAAAACTTATATCTTTGTTAGAGGCTTCTCCAATGTTTGAGAATGTCCAGTTTGTAGGGTCTATAAACAAGACGAAGGATAAAGAGGGATTCAAGATAAAAGCCTCTGTTATTAAACCCGTTGTGGCGGCAAATGATGAATCTGACATTGTAAAACCTGTAGTGGAGACAAATAATGAACCTGCCATTTAGAGTCAGCGCAAGGGAGAAGAGGGTTTTTATTACAGGTACGGTCTTGGCCGTTCTGATAATTATTTATTGGATCACGGGATGGTACGGGGATATCAAAACGGAGATGGCCGACCTGACCGATGCGAAGCAGATGATGCTTCAAAAGCAGATGAAGAACCTGTCTGACATGGGACTTCTTCAGGAGAAATTGGACAATATAAAGCAGAGCGCCTCAACAGGGCAGAAGTCCCTGCTGAATGGTAATAAGCCGCCGGTCGCGGCTGCCGAACTTCAGAGCATTCTGAAGGATATGCTCACTTCCCTGCAGATCGATATGAAGTCTGAACGCACACTTGCGGCTGTTGACGCCGGCTATTATCTTGGTGTTCCGGTTGAGATAGGTTTTATTTCGGATACGGAAAAGCTGAAGGGCTTTCTTTACAGGCTCAGAGTGTCTGCGCTTCTGCTTAATGTCACAGATCTGAAAGCAAGGGTGACTAATGCAAATAATCCTGAAGATACATATATTACATTGGTGATAACCGGCTTTATCAAGAAGCCTGCAGATGAAGAGGCGGTTAAAAAAGAGAAATGATATTCCGAAATTATTTTCTTATAAATCTTGTGCTGCTTATATTGATAAGCTTTCTCGGCTTAAAGGCTTTTAATGCACTCAGGGTCTCTGTTGATCTGCCTTTAGAGGCCAGGCCTGCGGAAGTTAAACAGGAAAGCGTGCCGATAGCACCTAAGATCGGATTTCCCGGGGAGCCGGTTTTTCAGGTGATATCAGACAGGAACATATTCAGCCCTACAAGGGCATTGCCGGTCAAAAAAACTGACAATGTCTTAGGGCAGGCGGTATCAAGCGAGGTTCCAAAGCTCTTCGGTACTTTGATCATAGGCAGCAGTAAGTCCGCCATGCTTAAGGACCCTGAGACAAAGAACACAAAGCGCTACTTTATCAATGATACGATAGGAGACTTTGTGATAAAAGATATACATGAGGAAGGGGTCGTCCTGTTAAGGGGTGACGAGACGATAGAAATAAAGCTGAGAGATGATAAGGGCGCAACTAAGACTACAATCCCGACTTCGACTATAAGGGAGCGTAAGATAATGCCTGACCCAAATACTAAGATAGAGACTCCGACACGTGTGGGAGATACTATGGATCGTAAGCTAATACCTAAGGTAGAGACTCCGACGCGTGCGGAGGACTCTGAGGAAGACCCCAACGTTATTAAATGATCCTATGGGGTCTCTATTCCTAACGCCTTCATCTTTCTGTGAAGGTTGCTTCTTTCAATCTCAAGTATCTCGGCGGTCTTTGAGATGTTCCAGTTGTTCTCCTGCAGTTTTTTCAGGATGAACTCTTTTTCAAATTCTTCCCTGGCGTCTTTTAATGTCCTGTCGCCTGACATGTCGATACCGGAGCTTTTTGCCGAAGGGATGTCAACAACATCGATGATCTCGGTAGGATTCATTATGACAAAACGCTCGATGGTGTTTTTGAGCTCTCTTACATTTCCCGGCCAGTCATAGCCCATGAGCGAGTTCAGCGTCGGCTTGCTAATTACCTTCTTCTTCTGCCCGTACTGCCTTGCAAGGCTGGCGAGAAAATGATCGACAAGCAGTGGTATATCCTCTTTCCTCTCCCTGAGAGGCGGCATATGTATGGGTATGACATTCAGCCTAAAATAAAGGTCTTCCCTGAAATTTGCGTTCTTGATCTCTTTAAGAAGGTCTTTGTTTGTAGCAGCGATTATCCTCACATCCACCTTGATATTTTTGCTCCCGCCTACGCTCTGGAACTCCTGGGTCTCTATTATCCTGAGCACCTTTGCCTGTGTTGTCATTGACATGTCCCCGATCTCATCGAGGAAGAGGGTGCCTCTGTTTGCAAGCTCGAACTTGCCTTTTTTCCTGTCAGAAGCTCCGGTGAAAGAGCCTTTCTCATGCCCGAAGAGTTCGCTTTCGATCAGTTCCTGCGGTATGGCTGCGCAATTAACCTCGATGAAATCCCTGTCCTTTCTGTCGCTCGCCTCATGAAGCGAACGGGCAACCAGTTCCTTGCCGGTCCCGCTCTCGCCGTATATTATGACCCTGCTTTGAGAGGCGCCGGCTGTTGCTATCTCATGTTTAATAGTTTTCATGGCAGGGCCTTCGCCGATGATCTCCCATTTTTTTGAGATAGTGTTTCTTAGCTCTATGTTCTCCCTCTCAAGCCTCTGCTTTTCAAGCGCATTTTTTATGGGGATTATCACTTTATCGAGAGACAACGGCTTTTCAAGAAAGTCGTATGCGCCCAGCTTGATCGCCTCGACCGCTTTTTCAATGTTGCTGTGGCCTGATATCATTATCACTGATACAGCGTCAGCATCTTCCTTAATGCTTCTTAAGACCTCCAGACCGTCGGTGTCAGGCAGCCAGACATCGAGCAGCACGACATCAGGCGAGGTTTCCTTGAATTGCCTTATGCCCTCTTTTCCTGAAGCGGCTGTGGCGACTTCATAGCCTTCATCTTCAAGAATTCCGGAAACGGTCTCCAGTATGCTCTCTTCGTCATCTACTACAAGTATCTTTGCTTTTGGAAAGTTCGCCATATCGTTTTTTATATAATGAGGTTTATTAATTATACATCCTGACCTGAAAGTTTTGTTATCCTACAGGCAGTTCAATGATGAACTGAGTGCCTTTGGGCGCGTTGTCCTGAACTCTGATATATCCCCTGTGTTTTGAGATGATACTGTTCACTATGGCAAGCCCGAGCCCTGTGCCTTCTTTCTTTGTAGAGAAGTAAGGGAAGAAGAGCTTATCCTTGTCAGACTCTTTAATTCCCGTGCCGTCGTCAATCACCTCGATTCTTATAAGGTCAAGAGACGTGTTGTGATAGGCATTCAGCCATATGCTGTTTGTTTGCGCCTGGACGGCGTTGTCTATCAGATTAATCAATGCCCTCTTTATCTGCTCCCTGTCGATCTCTATATCAGGCATCTCTTTAATTGAGGTTATGATCTTTATATCCCTGAGATTGCTGTAGAGCTCAACGACTTCGTCCAGTATCTCTTTTATATTTGATGACTCCAGATTTATCTTCGGCATCTTACCGAACCTTGAGAACTCGTCAACCAGAGATCTCAGGCTGTTCACCTCTTTCACTATCGTCTTTGTCGATCTTCTGAGAACATCGTCAAAATCTTCGGACTTGCTGTTCCATTTCTTGAGCAGCCTCTCAGCGGAAAGGCGGATAGGGGTAAGGGGGTTCTTTATCTCGTGGGCTATCCTCTTTGCAACCTCCTGCCATGCAAGCGCTCTCTGGGCCAATATCGTCTCAGTGAGGTTATCAAAAACCACGAGGGTGCCCAAGAAGTTATCGGCAGAATCTTTCAACGCCGCAATATATACGCGAAGATCCATAGGCCTGCCGTTGATATACAGATGTATCTCTTTCTCTACCGAACCGAAGCCCTTTTCACCAAGGCGCTTTACCATTGAGTCGATCTCTTCAGAATTAAGCTTATCAAGGAGTTCCCGGTAGCCCTTATCTGAGAATTTGTCTTTATCGATGTCCAGCATTAACGAGGCTGCCTTGTTCAGGGTTATTATCCTCCCCGGCCGATTAAAGACTATGACACCTGTGTTGATAGTCTCAAGGATAGCCTCCATGCTGAGCCTTCTGCGGTCTGACTCCTTGTATGCGGTTTCAAGTGAGAGTTTCCCCTCCTTTATCTCATCAAGCATCTGATTAAAGGAGTTTATCAGCATGCCTATCTCATCGTCTCTCTTAAGGTCGATCCTGAAGTCAAGGTCGCCGTGCGCAACAGTGCTTGTCGCTTCTGCAAGTGAACGGATAGGAACCGTTATGCTCTTTGCTATCCTGAGTGATATCCAGAGGGCGAGGAAGATGATGATCAGTGTCGCCACGGTCAGCATCATGAAATAGATAAACCTTACGGGATTCTGCTGGGCGCTTATCTGCACATACTCATTGTATGCTTTCTTGATAGACTCCATTTTGTTAACTATATTTTTTGAGATCAGGGTTTCAACGATCACAACTGAGGTGACCTTTCCGTTATCATAGACCGGCACCGCCGCCCTAATCGTATCGCCGTTTTCGTTAGATATTACCTCAGTATCAGACTTTCCCTTAAATGCTTCTCTTACAAGGTCTGAATCTGAGTCGTCCATCCCCTTGATCAGTTGAGTGCTGAACTTATCGGTATGATAATTAGTTTTTCCGTCAGTCAGGATAATACCCTTGTTGGATGCTATGAGTTCGGCATAGATAACAGCGTGCTGCCGTTCTTTAAGATAGAAAGTCTTGGCTATGTCCATAGTGTCGTATATAGGTTTCTGCACCTCTATCGAGAACCATGTGTCAATAGAGCTTTTAATCAGTTCATGGGAGAGTATGAAAAGCAGTATGGAAGGGACAAGTGTCAACCCCATAAAGGAGCTTACAAGTTTTATCCTGAACTTTGATCCGATGGTCTTCTGCTTCTTCTCTGAGTAAAGATGGTATAGGTTGCGCGCTACGAAGAATATCAGGAGAAACAGGAAGAGGATTATATTTACAGAGATAAAGACCAGCCCTATTTTTATAAGCAGCGGGCCGTGCTCGATCCCGAGATAATTGAGCACTATTCCGGTGATGAATATTCCTAAGATGCTCATTCCGAGAAGGCCGAGGACTATCTTAAGGTTCTTCACTTAGCCTCTCCGACAATGAATGTTCCGGACTCTTTTGCAAGGCTCATCTCGGTCTCAGGTATGAGGTGCATCAGCATGCCGATAAATAGAGGATACTCCCTGCTCTTTGATTCAATAACGACCCTGACATAATATTCGCCCTTGTCAAAGCCTTTTACATTTCCCAATGATATAGGGCTTATTGAGGATAACCAGTTTTGTATTGATTCAAAATCCTTAAACCTTTTAGTCTCCATATCTTTATTGTCAGAGGAGGATGCCCAGTACTGGTCCCGGAGATTATCATATCTGATCATCATCTTTATCTTTTTGGCTGATACGAACTCGTCAGGCCAGAATGCCCATACGCGGAAGAGCTCAACGGTAAAGATGACCTCCTTCTCAATGCCTGAGTTAACGCTCTTTTCAAGGTCTTTGACATTAACTACCCCGGTGGTTACAATGATATCATTCTCTTTTATCATTGCGTCCGGGCCTATGATCTTCATTGAAGCGGCATTAACAAAAGAGGGCGCGAGCGCCAACAGAATGGTTGCTGCAAAAACAAAAAGGCTTTTCTTCATATCTATATTATATATACGAAATAACATTGAGATTATAAGATACACAAAAAAGTGAAAAGTTAAAAGTTGAGAGTTAAGGAGAACGGATGATACCTGAACTGAAATACAAAGAAAACGGTCTGATACCTGTCATTATCCAGGATGTCAGCGACAACGCAGTTCTTATGCTTGCTTATATGAATGAAACATCTCTTAGAAAAACAGTTGATACAGGCAAGACGCATTTCTGGAGCCGCTCGCGCCAGAAGTACTGGATGAAGGGCGAGACATCGGGAAATGTTCAGCTTGTGAAGGAGATACTCTATGACTGTGATGAGGACACTCTGCTTATCAAGGTGGAGCAGGTAGGAAAGGGAGCCTGCCACACGGGAAATAGAACATGCTTTTACAGGAGTATAGATGTTGATGGGAGCGGCGGCCAATAGTGAAGTTAGGCGAGAAGGGCGAGGGCGTTGCCGTAACTTTTCTTCAGAAGAGCGGTTATAAAATATTAGAGCAGAACTTCAAGACCTTTCTTGGAGAGATAGACATCATAGCGCAGGACGGTGAGACGCTCGTATTTATTGAGGTCAAGACGAGAGAAAGTCTTTTATACGGCCAGCCGTTTGAAGCGGTGAACAAGACAAAAAGGCGCAAGATAGCAAATGTCGCGCTTCTTTACCTGAAGAAGCTTAAAGAGACCCCGCCGTGCAGGTTTGACATTGTCAGCATCTGCTATGAGAATATGAAGCCTGAGATCGAGCTTATCAGGGATGCGTTTGAAGTTTAGTATCTCCCTTAGAATTTCTTCCTGCGTATATGGTATTATTTCTGTCACGGGGCGTAGCGCAGCCTGGTAGCGCGCACGGTTCGGGACCGTGAGGCCGGAGGTTCGAATCCTCTCGCCCCGACCATTAATAGTATGTTTTATGGCAGCCCCCTTAGCTCAGTCGGATAGAGCACAGGTTTCCTAAACCTGGTGTCGCAAGTTCGATTCTTGCAGGGGGCACCATATTTTTTCAGGTTTTAACCATGTCATCTGCCCTTCTTCATACACCTCTCTGCTTGCCAATATTCATAAAAAATGTATTGACAAATTTATCATTTGTTTACATTGTGTCTTATGATATGGCACTATTAACAAGCCCAGATAGAGGCTAATAAATATTTAATCACAATAGGAGGATGTTATGAAAAACATGATACTTTGTTTGTCTTTGCTGTTCGCAGTGGTTGGCTGTGCTACAACTGGAAATGGAGCAAAATGGAGCTGCCGTGCCGAAGGACTTGCGGATTACAGATACAACGGTGCAGGGCGTGCATATATCCATCTTCAAAGCTATTCAAGTGGACATGATTACAAAGTTATGCTTAATGCACAGGGAACAGAGGCTACAGGTAACACTCAAGATGGAACACCATTTTCTTGTATTAAGGAAAAATAATACATCAATTAATGGTTTTTATTTGCATTTTAACCATATATAAATCATAACGTTCGCCGGTATGGCAACATTAACAAGCACATAAATCGTAAACATCTTAATTTTTCACAGGAGGCTAAATGTCTATCAAGAAGAAAGTAGCTAAAGTAGCAAAGGCAGTTGAGAAGAAAACGGCTAAGGCAGTTAAGGCAACTGAGAAGAAGGTGGCTAAAGTGGCAAAGGTAGTTGAGAAGAAAACAGCTAAGGTAGTGAAGGTAGCTGAGAAGAAAGTAGCGAAAGCAGTTAAGGTAGTTAAAAAGCAGCTAAAAAGAAAGTAGTCTGGGCAGCACATAGGAGGAAGATATGGGCGTCTGGGAGAATTTAAAGATGGCGAAGAGGTCTTCTACGGATCGTTTGATCGGCGGCGTGTGCGGAGGATTGGGTGAAGCGACACCAATCCCATCCTGGATGTGGAGAGCCGGGTTTTTATTCTCTATGCTGGCTTTCGGTGCTGGATTATTGCTGTATGTGGTGTTGTGGATCTGTATGCCCGGGGACAAGAAGTAATTTAACTTCTGTCCAAGTAGATAGCCCTTCAATGAAAATGTTAAGCTTATCGCAAGGAAATATAATCCAATGTCTTTTGATATCGATAAAATATTTTTTGAGCGGGCTTTTGAATGTCCGCATGATTTCATGTGTGAGGATTCCGAAGATCCCTGCCTCTGTGTTATTGATAAACCTCGTTCCGGTTTTCTTCATATTGCCCGAAGAACGCTGGAGGAATGCCCATATATGAAAACAATGGGTGACGGCCTCATTTGTACCTGTCCTGTAAGAGTTGAAATTTATCGAGTCTATCATAAATAAAAGATACTTCTCAGCCTTTTTTATTATCCAATTATAATTCTCAATACCGCCCCGGCATTTTCTTCTTGTATTTTTTGTAGAAATTTCATACTGTTTACTTATAGGAGCAACAATGCGTTATCCGATAAGTGAAGAAACAGTCAGGAAAACAAAAAAATGTGACCATGATTTTGCTTGTTTAGACGGTAATTTTGAAAACTGTTCCTGCTCTATAGACCGTTATTTATTAGGGAACGGCATTTTTCTTAAGGAAAATGAGGCGCTTAAACAGCATTGCCCATACATCCTCTGTTATGGATCTTCTTTCAGCTGTCATTGCCCGACAAGGATCGAACTTCTTCAGAAACATAGAGTTTAGTTCTATAACATAACTTTCTAAGTCCTCTTGATACACACCCCTGCACCCCTCTTGATAGAGGGGAAAAAGATAATCAGTCAAAAAAAGAATTAAAACGATGAAGGGCGTATAATAGATAAGCAAAAAAGTTTTCATCAGTAAAAAATACATTCTAAAAGGATGGGTAGATGAAAAATCAAAGCTATATGGCAAAAAAGGTTCAGATGGATGAAAAGATGAAAGCAGTAGGCCTTGTTTCCAAATGTTTTCCTGATGTTTTGGATATTGTGATCCATATGACGTATGACCGGAAGACATCGAGTTCTTTTTCTCTTGAACGCACTCTTAATTTTTCTCAATCCAGTTATGCCTATTTTGATATAAACTGCATTATTAAGGATTGTGTTTATGGAAATCTTAACCTGACCCCATTGATCAGTTCTATGGTTAAAGAACATAAAAAGAACGGAACTGGCAGGGAAGTATTCAAGGTAAGTAAAGATTCATATATCTCAGGCGATGTCGGGATCTCCTATAAGATAAATATCAAGTACAATAATAAAGTTAAGCACTCATCACATTAGCTGTTCCGCAGTGAAATTTACATATTTAGTTTGACGGTTTCATTTAACTTTTTTAAATATTTTCTGGATTAAAAGGAGAGGCGACTATGGCGGTACGCGCGGGCATGTATGGTGCCAATAAGAGGAGAAAAGAACTGGATCGGAAGAAAAAGCAGGATGAGAAGAGACTGAAACGGAAGAGCAGCGTTAAAGATTCTCCCCAGGAAACTGAAGGAGCAGCCGCTATTAATATTGAATCAGAATCCTTAAAGGATCCATTAGATTAAGAATAAAAAAAAGACTCAATGACCGAATGTCATTGAGTCTTTTGCGGTGTTTAACTTGATGCGTATTGCTATGATGCCTTTTTCAAGTCTTTAAATACCTGCCATCCCTTAAGAAGGTCAACCGCACGCTGAAGCTGAATATCTTCAGCTTTTTCATCTTTAACAACTGCTTCAGGAGCGTCTTCTTCGGTAATGACTGGATTGTCTGCTGCTTCATCTTTCTTCACTTCTTTGTCTTTAGTTTTTATTAAATCGTTTTCAAGGTGCCTTGCAAGGTCCTTTTCTCTTACAATAGGGTGGGTACCTGATCCGTTCTCAGACTTTACTGCGATATCAGGCTCAATACCTGTGGTCTGGATCGACCTGTCCTTGGGTGTGTAATAACGAGCGGTTGTCAGCCTAAGGCCTGAACCGTCACTTAGTTCCATAACAGTCTGCACTGAACCCTTTCCGAATGTCTTGGTACCCAGGATTACGGCACGTCCCCAGTCTTGCAGAGCGCCTGCAACTATCTCGGAAGCGCTGGCGCTTCCTTCGTTAACGAGTACTATCATTGGATAGTCATAAGGTTTATTGCCGTTTTTAGTTTTGTATTCAGTCTTTTCTCCGACCCTTCCCTTAATATAGACGACAAGCTTGTTTGCCGGGAGGAACTTGCTTGATACATCAACTGCGCTGTTAAGAAGTCCGCCGGGGTTATTTCTCAGGTCAAGAACAAGCCCGGTGATGCCTTTAGTCTTGGATATTTCCACTAAAGCAGTCTCAAGGTCAGCAGCTGACTGCTCCTGAAACTGCATGAGCCTTACATATCCTATTTCATTATCTATTATTTTATGCTTCACGCTCTTTGTCTTTATTATGTCTCTTATGATGGTGAAATCTATCGGTTTATCAAGGCCGGCTCTGACTATTGTAATAGTTACAGAGGTGCCTTTCTCTCCCCTGAGCTTATTAACTGCTTCCATAAGTGTCAGGTCTTTTGTAGTCTCATTATTTATCTTTATAATAAAGTCGCCTGCCTTGACTCCTGCGACAAAGGCCGGGGTGTCCTCAATAGGTGCTATAACGGTAAGCATATTGTCTTTCATGCCGATCTGTATGCCGAGCCCTCCGAACTCTCCCTTGGTCTCTATCTGCATCTCATGATAGGAATCAGGGGTCATGAAGGATGAGTGCGGGTCAAGGGAACTCAGCATTCCTCTTATAGCGCCGTATACCAGTTCCTTGTCATCTACTTCTTCAACATAATTCTGTTTTACAAGCGACAGCACCTCTACAAAGGTCTTGATCCTTTTATATGCTTCCCCCTCATAAGCGCTCACAGTTTCAACAGCCCCCCATTTGCTCAGCACAAGAGGCGTCATCATTAGAAGAAGTATAAGTGCCCACCAGAAATAAGATTTATTTTTCAGCATTTCCCCTCATAATTACATTAAATGATTTTATTTTTTTGAAGTCTTATCAATTCGGTTTTTCATCAGCCAATTAACTGGGTCAACAGGCTTTCCTTTATCTCTAATCTCAAAATAAAGAGTGGGAATTCCCAGTGACTTTGACATGCCTGCTTTACCAATGACTGAACCCTTTTTTATTATAGCACCTGTTTCATGAAAAATCTCTGACAGCTGCCCGTAGAGAGAGTGATATCCTCCGCCGTGATCAATAATTACCAGCAGCCCATACCCCTTGAACTTGTCAGCGAATACTATCTTGCCGCCCATTATCGCCTCTACCGGACTCCCCAGGCTTGTCTTGATCTCCACCCCGTTCTTATAAACAGGGATCTTAAGCTCAGGGTCGATGTATTTGCCAAAAGGAAGAACAATACTGCCGTTTACAGGCCACGGGAGTCTGCCTTTCATGGAGCTGAAGCCTTTATCTACAGAAGGCTTTGAACTTCCCATTCTTGAAATTCTCTTCATCATTGCTCGCAGCCTCTTTGATGCCTTTGTCAGCTCCTCAAGCTCTTTTTCGTAATTGCTGCGCCTCTCTTTCACTGATGTGAGCAGGCTGTTTTTTTTGCGTTTCTGCGCCTCTAATTCTTTCGTCTTTTTACTAAGAATCTTCCTGTCTGACTCAAGGCTGTTCTTAAGGGTCTCAAGCTCCTGTTTGTTAACGTCAAGCTTAACAAGGCCGGCTCTGATATCTTCGATCAATCTTCGGTCGTACCCGGCAATATATTCCAGATATTTTCTTTTTCTTCCAAAGTCCTGATAGTCTGCCGCAGATACAAAAAACAATGCTATTTCATTTTGCCTGAACTTATATATTGTTCTAAGGCGTTCATAAAGATACTCCTTCCTCTTTGCCAGGCCGGCCTGCAGTGAACCGGTGCTTTGATTAACAGAATCTATATTGGCTGATTTTTCAGATATCATCTGATTGTATTTACGGATATCATCGGCATTCTTTTTTATTGAGAAGCCTATCGTCTTGAGATTTGTGGCCAATGACTTTTCTTCCGCTTTGGTCTTTTTAACCTTTTCTTTTCTTTCTTCAATTTTTTTGCTGATATCGGTAAGTTCTTTTTCAGGGGCTGCTGCATGAAGAAGTGAAAAACAGAAGGCCAACAGTGAGATAGAAACTATAAGAAGGAATGTCTTTGCTTCTCTTATTCCCATTTGTCAGTATTTAATCTTTTCGACCGCAATGAAACTGCCTGTAAGGCTTAGCAATGCACCGGCAATGGGGCCAAACAATAACATATCTAAAGGCAGATGGAAGAGGGATGCCCCTATTTCCGGCAAAAGTTCAATTAATTTTGAGGTAATTAAAGGATAGGAAAACAAGATGACAGATGAGCAGACAGCGCCTCCGAGCGCTCCTATGACAATGCCTTCGATCAGAAACGTCAGCCTTATAGACCCTCTTGTTGCGCCAAGCGTCTTCAGGTTATTGACCTCTTCCTCTCTTCTGGAAAAGAGTATCTTTATTGTACTGAATGATATAAAGATGACCGCGGTCAATAATGCTGAGCCGATTATCAATGCAAATGCCCTTAATGCCCTGGTGATCCTGATAAAGGATGTGAGCCATTTTTCTCCTGACTGAACATCATCCACGCCGGGGATTTGAAGTATTGCAGCTGCTTTTCGTTTAACAAAGGCAGGGTTTAACGCCATACGTTTCAGTTTAAGCTCAAAAGAGGAGGGCAGCGGATTGCTGTCAACAGATTCAAGGAGTGAGTTGTCCGTGCCCAGGGCCTTCTGCAGCTCTGCTAAGGCATCTTCCTTTGATATATACTTTACACTTGATATGTCGCTGTCTTGCCGGAACAATGTTTTGATCGCCTCTTCTTCATCTTTGCCGATGCCTTCATCCA
Organism: Thermodesulfovibrionia bacterium; assembly: GCA_030646035.1. NCBI lineage: Bacteria > Pseudomonadati > Nitrospirota > Thermodesulfovibrionia > Thermodesulfovibrionia bacterium. Next base: position 79,253 of record JAUSMY010000046.1, read on the forward strand.
TATAGACAATAATGCGGAAATCATTAAACCATTTGTTGATAAATGATTCGATGTTGGCTGTTAATATAAGGAATGCGGCGAGTATCAGCATAACCGTGCTTATTGAGAGAGCGGCAAGGAGGTTTATCCACTTTTCACGCCAGAGATTCTGAAGAGCGGTATCATATGGATTCAGCAGCGTCCTCATACAGTTATAGTGAATGATATATCAGTGAGTACAGCTTCTTTGCCGAAATATTTTGAAACGTTCGAGAAACGGATCATTATCCCAGATACGTCTTTACTGTTTCGACGATCTTTTCAACTGTAAGGCCATGGTACGTAAGGAGTTCTGAAGGAAGTCCTGAACATCCGAATGTATCCTGGATACCTATGCGTTTAACTGTTACAGGATGATTTTCCGAAATGAACTCAGCAACAGCGCCGCCCAGCCCTCCGATAACAGAATGCTCTTCCGCTGTAACAATTATTTTAGAGCTCTTTGCGGCCTCAAGAAGTACAGCCGCATCAAGAGGTTTGATCGTTGACATATTGATGACACCTGCATCTATTCCGTCTTTCCTTAGAATGTCAGCCGCCTTGAGCGCAAGGTCGACCATGATGCCGCAGGCTATAATATTTGCATCTTTTCCCATATGAAAGACATATGCCTTGCCGAGAGTGAAGCTGTAATCATCAGGCATCACATACGGCACATTGGACCTGCCGAGCCTTACATAGACAGGCCCTTTCATGGCTGCTACGGCGTTAATCGCTGAGGTGGTCTCTGCGGCATCCGCAGGAACTACAACGTTCATATTGGGAAGCGCCCTCATAATGGCAATATCCTCAAGCGCCTGATGTGATGCGCCGTCCTCTCCTACGGTAATGCCTCCATGAGTTGCGACGATCTTTACGTTTGTGCGTGAATAACATAGTGTAAGCCTTATCTGGTCCCAAGCCCGTCCTGTTGCAAAGACTGCAAATGTTGAAGCAAAGGGAACCTTACCGGTAAGGGAGAGGCCTGCGGCAGTCCCTATCATATCCTGCTCGGCTATACCCATGTTAAAGAACCTTTCAGGGAATTCTTTAGCAAACTTGTTTGTTTTTGTAGAACCCGAGAGGTCTGCGTCAAGTGCGACTATGTCAGTCCTTTTTCTTCCAAGCTCCAGAAGCGCTTCGCCGTATGCATCTCTCGTTGCCTTAGGTTTTTTTATGGTATCAGACATTGTTTATCTCCTTAATTGCTTTATCTAATTGCTCAACAGACGGGGTAGTGCCGTGGTACTCGACCTTGCCTTCAAAGAATGACACGCCTTTGCCCTTAACCGTATTGGCGATGATCATTGTGGGTTTTCCCCTGGTCTTCTCTGCTTCATTAAGAGCGCCGAGTATCGCTTTTATGTCATGCCCATCGATATTAATGACATGCCAGCCGAAAGCAGCCCACTTGTCAGTAAGCGGTTCAATCCCCATTACCTTCTCAACAGGACCGTCGATCTGGAGGCCGTTCCTGTCAATGACCGCACACAGATTGTCGAGGTGATAATGTGCGGATGTCATGGCAGCTTCCCATACCTGGCCTTCCTGTACCTCGCCGTCACCCATAATGCAGTAGATCCTTGCCGGATTTTTATCCAGCTTCAGTCCCAGCGCCATGCCATTGGAGACAGAAAGCCCCTGGCCGAGAGAACCGGTGGATACCTCAACTCCTGCGAGGCTCTTGCAGCATGGGTGTCCCTGAAGCGGAGACTCGATCTTCCTCAGGTCATCGAGGATATCTTTTGAAAAGTACCCTGCCTTTGCAAGGACGGCGTACAGCAATGGTGCTGCGTGGCCCTTGGACATTATGAACCTGTCTCTCTCATTCCATAAAGGATCATGAGGGTTGAATCTCATTTTTGAGAAATATATTGCAACCGCAATATCAGTAGCAGAGAGTGACCCGCCGGTATGGCCTGAGCCGGCAGATGTGAGCATCTTCAGTATATCGATACGCACCTCTCTGGCGATATTGTCAAGCTTGTTTACATCGGTTATCTGTCCGGTTAAGTTCATTAAATCCTCCAAATTGTCGGAAATGGTATTTGATAAAATTAAATCAATTTATTCTGAAGGGGTCTAAAAAATACGTGAAATTATAATCTTTCAGCACAAACATAAGCAACAGATTAATCGGGTTAATAGAATGGCTGGGGCAGATTCAGCATAACATTGGCTTAACCCGTTAAAAATGTGCTTGTATTTATTCCATATGAAAATATTTATCAGACAGTGTAAAATATCAATACTAACCAATCAGTTTCTTTGAAAAAACAATAATACAACCGAAAACGATATTGATGAAAAAAATAGTTATCAGTTTAATTGCTTTTGTTTTTCTTTTGTATGGATGCGCGACTTCACCGGTAAAAGAGATGCCAGTGCCGGAGGGCGGTGCTGCCAGAAAGTCACCGATACCGCAGGAGGAGCAGGAGACAAAGTCTATTAATGTTTTTCGTGAACTGCTTGATATGTCAGCATCGGCAGATGACAGGGATGATGTGCTTCTTGAGATGCAGAAGAAGTATCTTGAGATCATAAATAATTATCCGGATGCGCCGCTTGCTCAGGAAAGTTATTACAGGCTGATCAATATTTTATTAACTGATTACTACCCGCCTGAATTTGTAAAGGCTGAGTCGCATTATAATGATTTTTTAAAAAGATATCCCAGATCAAAATTTAAATATCTGATTGATACAACATTAGGCACGTATTACCTTAAAAGCGGGCAGTGGGAAAAACTTTCAGTGTTGGCCAGAGATGCATTCGATGATTACTCCAAGTCCGGTTCTGCAGGAAGCCCGACACTCTTATTTATGTATGCAGAATCAAACTACAATCTTAACAATTTAAAAGAAGCTGAAGCCGGGTATAATGCCGTTATCAGGCTGTTTCCTAATTTCGGTGACGGTATTACCTCTAAAGCAAGGCTGGAAGAAATGAAATCCAGAAAAAATCGGCCATAATTTCAATTTATTGTCATTAGTGTGTGAAAACACCCATGTGGGGGCTATTTAAGACTTTTTCTGATATGCTTGTTGAGTTTAACTTGTTGTTTTTATTAGGTTATCCTTTTTGGTATCATTTTTGCTTTATTATATTACATGAAGACCACATATAAACATAAAATACAAAACATTTTTACAATTTCTGCACTAATTTTATTGTCAACCCTTTCTTTTGCCGCTAAAACCCAAGCAGCGGCCATGCCTGATTATGCCAGGCTGCAGTCGATAAGCAACAAGCTTCAGGCACCTTCAGGTGTAGCTCTTGATGCTTATGATAATTTATATGTGACTGATTCTAAAAGCAATAAGCTTGTAATCTACAGCAGTGACGGAACATATATTGACACTATTCATGGTTTTAATGAACCCATTAGTGTCGCAGTTGGGAATGGCATTATTTATGTAGGAGATAGCGGCAGCGGAACAGTGAAGGTTTATGATAAAAACCGTAACTATATAAATAGTATCGGCAATTTCTTAAAGCCTTCATCTATAGCAGTTGATGCTGCGGGAAAGATTTATGTTGTGGATTCTGAAAGAGATATGGTTTATGTATACAATTCTGATGGCACTTCCAGTTTTTCATTCGGCGGCTCCGGCAATACTAACGGACTCTTCCACTATCCTACTGCAATGGCTATTAATGCATCAGCCGGTGAGATTATAGTAACTGACCTTCAGGTAATATCATCAGCAGCAGGTACCTTTGAAGGTGCAAGGATTCAGGTTTTTGACATGAGTGGGAACCACAAGCGCAGTTTTGGCGATTACGGTATTGGAGCAAGTAAGCTGTTCAGGCCTTCCGGTGTGGCTGTTGATGAAGAAGGAAGGGTATATGTGACAGATGTATTCCAGAATGTAGTTCAGGTATATAATAATGATGGTACTCATCTTGGCGCGCTTTATGACTCTGCTAATCCTATGAGGACGCCTGTTGATATAACGATCAGCAATAGCAATAAAATTTATGTTGCATCATTTTATACTTACGGTGTAGAGGTTTATAGAATCACAGATGACAAGCCTGCTTACGCAACTGTTGTTCCTCAGTCTCATGATTTTGGTAGTGCATATGTTGGCAGTTCTTCAACTACCCAGAAATTCACGGTATATAATATAGGTAATGGAGATTTGCAATTAGGGTCTGTTGTGCTTGCCGGTGCAGATGCGGGCGATTTTATTATTCAGATTGATTCATGTAATGGAAATAATCTTGTTCCTGCAGGTACATGCGATGTAATAGTTGCCATGTCGCCTGTTTCAGTTGCATCGAAGAGTGCTGAAATTAATATATTCTCCAATGACCCTTCAAGCCCACTTGTGGTTACTCTGAGCGGCAACGGTGTTGCGGCGCCAAATCAGTCTCCTGTAGCTGATGCAGGCGGGCCTTATAATGTTAATGAGGGAACAACTGCACTGCTTGATGCCTCAGGTTCATCTGATGCTGATGGTTCAATAGGCACATATTCATGGGACCTTGACAACGACGGAGTTTATGAAACGATTGGCAACCCTATGGGATTTGATGCAGCTTCGATTGATGGTCCCCTTGGGCCGTTTACAATAGGTCTTAAGGTTACTGATAATCTCGGTGCTACAGGCACAGACAGTACCACTATAATGATAAACAATGTTCCTCCTGCGGCAGATGCCGGAGGGCCTTATTCCGGCTTAACAGGTACTGCTGTTGTTCTTACAGGTTCATCTGCAGATTCCGGCAGTGCTGATGTTCTTGGTTATGCATGGGATCTTAATGGCGATGGTTCATATGAAACATCCGGCAAGGATGTGCAGATAACATATAACACTGTCGGTAATTATACAGTTGGGCTTAGGGTTACAGATGATGACGGCGGTGTTGGTATAGATACAGCACATATTACTGTTACCGCTGCAGTAGTTGTAGTACCCGGGATTGATATTTCCCTTAATGCCGGATGGAATCTTGTGGGATGGGTAAGCGATATCGGTTATTATAAGGCTGGCTCGCAGCCTCTGGTCACAGAATATGCTTCAGGTGCAACAATGAATTCCGTGGCAAATATTGATGCTGCAATGACTGACATAGGGTTGTCTTCAGCAGATTATCTGCTAATTATCGGGCCTGAAGGAAAGGTTCATATACCGGGATCTCCATTTAATACGCTTAAAAAGCTGCTTCCTGACAGGGCTTACTGGATATATGCAAATCAGGATATATTAATAACTCTTCCTGGTAATAAGATTTCAAAGGCTGCTACGAGCACACTTGCAGCAGGCTGGGTGCAGGTTGGTTACAGGGGTGATGAGGGATTGAATCCTGCAGATGCGTTAAGATGTATTGAAGGTAATTACAATATTGTTGTAAGCGGGAAGGGCAAGCTGTTTATTAAGGGATTCCCATATAACAATTTAACTTCACTGCACCAGGGGCAGGGTTACTTCATCTATATGACGACAACAGGGACGTTGACGTATGATTGTCCTTAAAATAAATTGCTAGGAGATAATATTATGAAAAAGAGCATGAAAATATCATTATTAATAGCATCAGTATTGCTCTTTATGGCCAGCCCTATTTATGCCGGCAGTTTTGGCAGTCCTGTCTCTTCTGTTATAAGCATGCATATTGCCGGTTCATTAACAATAAATGGGAATGCGGCAGCTTTTGGTGATGAAGTTGCCATCTTAGACAACAGTGGAAAGGTTCTGGGGTTGTTTGTTGTGGATGATGAAGGCGCATACGGTGATATGAATATCTCAGGCGATTATTCAGCAAGCTCTGATGATGAAGGTGCCCAAGAAGGTGAAATTCTTTATATCAGCGTATGGCAGGCATCTACAGATACTCTTTACTCTGGAAGTGGTGTGAGTATCACAGCGCCATCAGTCGGAGATACGATTTACGCTCCCTATTCTGAATCTGTACTTCATTTTGAGGGAGGCAGTTTTAACCTCCTTAATATTCAAGCCAGATAATCTCAGGTAATATGAGGATATAACTATGATAAAAAACATCAAAAAAAGGGCAATACTATTACTTGTAATTTGTTTGGCATTAATATCATCTTTTGCATATTCTCTTGACGCTCCGCACTCACCTGCAAACCTGCAGGATTGTGCGACTTGTCATGATTTCTCCAGTTCTAATCCTTATCTTATGACTGACTGGACTGGTGGATATACGATGCAAGATGATGATGACACCCCATTAAATCACCTATGCAGAAGCTGTCATTACGGAGGCGGATCCGCCCCTGCGCATGATACGCATTCCTATCTCGGAGTTGGATATTCATCATCTACCGCAAGCCCCTATGGAGGCTGGCAGGTTAGATGCTCCACCTGTCATAACCCTCATTACCAAGATCAGGCCAAGGCATACATTAAGACAGGCGATACATACTGGAAGGTCAAATTGATTGTAGGGACAGTTATTTCATCTGCCACTTCTTCAACCATTCAGGCATCGGTTAATCCTGCTTGGGCTACTAATGCATATGTTGGTATGCATGTTATACCTGATGTCAATACAAAGTACCCTGTTTCATATAAAATTACAGCCAATACATCAGATACTTTAACAGTAAAAGGGCCGCTTAACCCTGCTACAGGATTACCCGGTAAAACATTTGCAATATTTCGTGGAAAGCTTATCAGGAACCAGATAAAGCTTAATGATATTGTCAATCAAGAGGTTTCACAAACAGGCAGAATGACTGTCAGGTTCTTTAATGCTTCCGGCACGAAATCATTTGCAGACGGAGATACAACATATGATGGTATATGTGAGGTTTGTCATAATCAGACTTCACACTTCAGAAATTCCGGTTCTGCTCCGGATCAAAATCATACTCTTTTAGGCTCAGGCATCCCCGGTCAAAATTGTACCGGTGCTTGTCATGTGTCAAGTGACGGGTTCCAGCCGTCAGGATGCAGTTCCTGTCATGGCTATCCAGTAGATACAGGCTCATTGATCTCATTGGATAAAACAGGAGCATCTGCTACAAGCGATTCTCAGGGCCCTGGCGCGCATATTGCGCATAACACCAAATTTGAATGTACCAACTGTCACACCGGAGGCATGATTGGCGGTGCTTCTCAGGGTGATGACCTCATTAACATAGGTTTTTATCTTAATAGTAATCTGGGCGGTAATTATGACGGTACTGCATCAAGAACAGTATTTAATTATGTCGGTTCAGCGTCTACAACGGTTACAACATTAGGGACTTTGCAGTGTTCAAATTTATATTGTCATAGTACGGGGCAGTCTTCAAACGGGGCTTCTCCTATTCCTTCATCTTATGCTGCACCGGCATGGAATGGAACCGCAGTCTGCGGCACCTGTCATGCGAAAGCTGAAGGAGAAGGTCTTACCAGCGGATCTCACGGAGCGCATCTTGGAACAGCAGGAGTCAACGGCTGTGCTGACTGTCATACCGGAGCGGCAAACGACGCATCTACATATAATTCAGCTAATCACGTAAATAGATTAATAGATGTTGCAAACACATATGGTGCCGCAGGCGCTCCGGGTAACGGATACGGCACATGTTCAGCAGCAAGCTGTCATTCCAATGTATATACCTCAGGCACAATAGCGACACCGGTATGGGGCAGCACAGACAACGGATGTTCGGCATGTCATACCACAGTGATAGATGCAACAGGCCCGGCAACAGGCGGCCATGCGTTACACGCCGAGACAACCTGTACGCTCTGCCATAATGCAGGCACAACTTCAGCAACCATGCCGTCAACTGAACATGCGGATGGAGACATAGACACAAACAATGTCGGTTATTCAGACAATAAGGCCAAAGGCAGCATATACACAACATGTTCAACAGCAAGCTGCCATGCAAATGTCTACGCATCAGGAACAATACCAACACCGATATGGGGCAGCACAGGCAACGGATGTTCAGCATGTCATACACCAGCGATAGACCCAACAGGCCCGGCAACAGGCAGCCACAGCGCACACATGTCTGCAACTGTAAAGGTTAACGGCAGCAGCATCGTCTGCGTCAACTGCCATAACGCAGGCACGACCTCAGCAACCAAGCCGTCAACAGAGCATGCTGACGGAGACATAGACACATCAGCCAGCTTAGGCTACACAGACAACAAGGCTAAGGGCAGCGCACCCACAACCTGTTCAACGGCATACTGTCATACAAACGGCCAGGATGCTTCTGGCACAACAATTACGCAGAAGGTAACGGCAACATGGGGAACACCAGCCACATGTACAACATGCCATGACTTCAACGGTTCAATGCAGCCCACAACGGCAAATCATACAACACATATAACACGCACAGGAGGCACATGTGTGCAGTGTCATGATGTTTATGGAGATAACACAACAGAGCCTGATCTTAATTCACCTCTTCATATTAATAATGTAATCAACGTTGCGCAGGGCGGAGTTGTAACCTTCGGTTATGATGGCAACGGTTCCGGCAATCATGCACCCGGATATGGTTATGGATCATGTTCAACGGTCTCCTGCCACGGTGGCGGCGCAACAAGAACATGGGGACAGATGGGTGACGCATGTGAAGACTGTCACTCTAACCTTGGCGGGCCTTCAGGCAGCGACAGGGGTCATGGTTTCCATGTTCAGACAGCATATATTGGAGCAATTACTGCAAGTTCATACGGTGACTATACCGGCAATGACTGGTACGCATATAGCAATACAGGCGGAACTCCTGATATGGGTTGCGGATTCTGTCATCCGCAGTCAGACGCTACACATAATAACGGAGTTGTTAACCTGAACTTTGATCCATCAGACACAGGGGCTTCTGCCACATTGAAGTTTAAGAATGATGCTTCCTCAACCTATGCTCAAACAGAGCGTACAAGCGTAACCTGCTCGAGCGTGTACTGTCATAGTGACGGTTACGCAAATCCTGGTTATGGATATCAGACATCTCCTGAATGGTTTCTAGGTAACTTTGTCGGTGATAAGTGTGATGACTGTCACGGCAACTCACCGGCCAGTAATTCACACGACAGCCATGTTGTTGGCATACATTATGAAGGTGTTTACACAGGTTCAACAGGTCTCGCATCTGCCGGATCAGGTAATACAAACGCTCACGGAAGTTCATCATACTCAACAACAATAAGCTGCAGCACATGTCACAACAGCACCGTGACACAGACTGCAAATGCCGGAAACAATACTTGTACAATATGCCACACTGATACTAATTCACCGGCAACCGGCAACGAGTTCGCTGTTATATACGCTTCCGCCACAACCCATATTAACGGGACGCCGGATATAGCGTTCAATGCGATCAATGTTAAGTCAAAGGCTCAGCTTAGAGATAACACGCAAATTATTACTGATCTTGATGAGACATGGGTCAGGTCTGGCGCTTATAAGGTGCCTGGGTCATATGACCTTGCGAATAACGCTCTTAATACTGCCATAATGTTTGACAGGGTAAGCAGCACATGTTCAACAGTCGCCTGTCATAATGGCAACTCGGTTAAATGGGGCGATACAGGCATAAGCTGTAATAACTGTCACACAGATATCCCAAACTTAAATTAGGTGATCTGAGATGATTAAAATAAATAATAGATCTAAGGGAAACGGTAAAATGATGAAGACAAAAAGATTCAATAATACAGGGCCGGTGCTATTCATTGTTCTTTCAATGGTTTTGGCTGTTTTCATTACCGGTGCGGCTTTTGCTGCAAATCCAGATCTCCCCGTAGGTCCTGAACAGTACGTAAGTAAAGGCGATATAGCAATAACTCAGGGGGGGACAACCGACGAGAGCACTATCAGGATAAAGGCTTCCGTCTCCGACCCGGATCTTAATAATGTTCAAATCCAGGTTGAGATAATAGATAGTTCAGCCTCATATACTAATACGCCGAACTGCGCCAGCAGTTTTGTTTTAAATGAAGAGGTCGCAACCGCATCCTGCACCGGCCTTCAAGTGGGAACGTCATATAAATGGCAGGTAAGGGCAAATGACGGCACAGGCACAAGTGCCTGGGTTCAGTTTGGAGCTACAAACCCTGATGTTACAATCTCTTCTAACCGTATATTGCATAACAGCGCTAATCTCGGTAATGCATCATATGGGGCATGGGGTGTTGACGGTGGGAAATATGGTGAGTTTGTCTGCGCGACATGCCATACAAAATCAGGCTCAACAACAAATATAAAGATGGTAAAGCAAACCATCACTTCGCCTAATGCCTCGGATACATGGCCGAACGGCAGTATAAATACAGGATCTATAATCTTCACGTCAGCAACTGGTACGTACGCTGATACAGGAGACGCAAGCTCTACCGGCGGTTGGACTGGAGTCTGTAATGTTTGTCATGACAATGCAAATCATGATCACTACTCCTATAATTCATCTGACGGGCATCTCGCGGGGCAGGATTGCAATGAGTGTCACCGTCATTCAGTAGGTTATAAGGTAGCATGTGATACATGTCACGGACAGCCTCCTATTATGTCAGACACAATCAACACAATGGTAAGTATACCAGGGACAACAGGCTCAGCTATTGCCGGAGCGCATAATTTACACGTAAACACCAAGTCATATATTTGTGACACCTGTCACTATAATAATATTTCCTCTGTTGAGCATAATAATGGCGGTTCACGAGATATATCTATTGGATTTTATATTGCAAGCGGCAGTATTCAGGGTGGAAATTATAATGGCCAGTCAGGCGTAGGATATGACGCTTTAACCACAAGTGCTCCAACTACCGTAACTACACCTGCAACCGGCGCTAAGACATGCACAGTTTACTGTCATAGTTCTGTTCAGTCTGCTGATGGAAGCTCAACTGAGCCTGCATTTTATGCGGCTCCTGTATGGGACAGTAATGTAGTTTGCGGCGGCTGTCATAAAACTAATGCTCCATATGAAATGATCGATACAGGCAGTCATGTTCAACATCTAACAATAAGTGGAGTAAATGGTTGCGGAGACTGTCATACAGGAGCGTCAAATGATGCTTCATCATATGCTTCTTCAACACATGTTAACTTTTTAATTGACGTAGCTAACTCATATTCTGCAGGCGGCGCCCGAGGCAATGGCTATGGAACATGCGCTGAAGCGGCCTGTCATAATGATGGCACAACTAATTCTCTAAGTTCTCCTACATGGGGAAACATTACACCGATGTGTTCACAATGTCATGGCGCTGCACCGGCAACAGGCAGCCATACGGCTCACCTTACTACAACAGTTAATGGCAGCAGTATAGTCTGCGGAAATTGTCATAAAGATGCGGTACAGTCAGTGTCACCGCCTTCGTCCCCCGACCATCTTGACGGTAATGTTGACGTAAAGGATGTAGTTGACGGTGACCTTGGCTATCCGGCCAATGTAGCAAAGCATACTTCGGGTTCTGGATATTCAGCATGTACAAACGCAAGTTGCCATGTAAGCGCATACGGTACCGGTATGATAACCACGGAAATATGGGGAACGACCTCCACTTGTGGAACCTGTCATACAATAGATGTCAATGGCGCGCCTGCTACCGGAAGTCATGATAAACATCTCGCATCCAGCGCATTATGCGGTAACTGCCATAATGGCTCTGTAAAGGATACAAGCGGCGGTACAGCGCATATTGACGGCAACATTGATGTAACAAATAACTATGCATCAAATGTCGCAAAACATGCTGCAGGCTCAGGATATTCATCATGCTCTTCTATATACTGCCACAGCAATGTACAGGCTCCGGGTGGAGCTTCAGGCGCTACAATATTCGCAACGCCTACATGGGGCTCAGGCGCTTTGTCCTGTTCAAGCTGTCATACAGATATGTCCACAACGGAAGACCTTACTCTCGGCACACATAAGAGGCATACAAATACACCGGGTGTCGCGCAATTTGCATGTTCTATGTGCCATGGGATCGGATACTCGTCAGCTACTGTAACTTATCCGCCTCATGTTAATAACAATATTGACCTGTCATTCACAGGCCAGGCCTCAGGGACATACTACTCTCAGGTAGGATCAAATCCTCCGGGCAATGGTTACGGCACCTGTTCAACAAGTAATTGCCATGGCCGCGGGACTAAGAACTGGGGTTTTTCCACAGAATCTCCGACATGTGAGAAGTGCCATGGTTCAGCAGATACAGCATCAGCAACCTTAGCATTCAAGGATACTGCCGGCAGCACAGGAAGTGTATATGCCGGCACACACGTATCGCATATTGTAGGTATACATAACTATTCAATACCTATTACATGTGATAAGTGTCATATTACGCCGACAAACCCGTCTGATGCTGGTCACAATGATACGGCAGTGCCTGCCGAACTCACTTTTGCCAGCATGGCAACGCATAATAGATTGGTTGGAACAGTATATACATCTGCAATGGCGCCGACATACTCTGGAAGTCCGACAAGGCAGTGTTCAAATACTTATTGTCATGCAGGAGTTCGTGCAACTAATGATGGCGGTGACGACCTCGGGCCTGATGGATCTGGGCCGAGTCCTGTATGGGGAGACCCTGCTTATCTTGGCGGCTCAGGTTGCGGTAAATGTCATGGAAATCCTCCTGCATATCCGCATGAGAATTATTCAGCAAACTGTACTGCTTGCCATACACATGTGGCAGGTAATAACATTGGATTTACTGATAAGACCAAGCATTTGAACGGCTCTCTGGAATGGGATGTTGACGCGTGTATAGATTGTCATTCCTTTGAGAGCAGCAGGCCGCTGATCGGCGCGCATGTATTGCACACTGATCCGGATTATATGCTTTCCACTTTCCAATTCTCCGGAACTGCTACAGGCGGAACTACAACTACACTCGAAGACACTTCGCAGAGTTGGGTTGTTAATATTTTGGTTGGAAAGTATGTCAGACTAAATAGCGGTTCAAATATCTATGACCAGGCTAAAATCACTGCAAATACAGCTACAACAATAACAATTGCTGCGGCATTGCCTTTCAGTATCGCAAATGGCAACACTTATGAAGTACGCGCTGCCAAGCTGTTGACTGCTGGAGATTATGGTGATCCGTCATGGATATATAGCATATCGTACAAGAATGGCTTCCCGAAATATGCCTGCGGCACATGTCATCCTATGGATGATCCTACAATACGTAATAACGGCATAGTTGAGCTTGACCTGGATCCGTCACATGCAGCAGCAGGGACAGTTAAAACGAAGAACGCTCCGATTGGCCCGTACCCGCCGATGAGCAGCACTGGCGAGTGGTTCCAGCGGACTACTGGAGTGAGTGTTATATGTAATGGTATATATTGCCACAGCAATGGATATGTGACTTCAGGTACTTATGCTTTTAAGGAGACTCCTGACTGGTACGATGTCACAATTACTGCAAGCGGTACAGTTACTTCTGAGCCATGGAGTTCTGTTGACAGGTGTGCTCAGTGCCACGGCAACTCTCCTAACACCGGAGGGACCGAGGGCTCGACAGCTCACGCAAAGCATGTTGTGGGCGTACATTACAAGGATCTATACTCCGGCACTACCGGTGAGATGAGCGCAACCGGCTCGTCAGGCGCGGCACACGGAGATCCATTGTCCTCAACAACAATTAACTGTAATATATGCCATAGCAATACGGTTTCAGACGGGTTTAATGACAAGAACACGATTTGTTCAACCTGTCATACTGCTTCTCCAGAGGGTACTATGTACGTTAAGCTGGATAATCAATCGCACATTAACGGAACAGTTAACGTATCATTTGCAAGCGCCACTACTATAAAGTCAAGGGCGCAGGTACGCGACTACATTACGACAGTTACCGAGATCAATAACAACTGGACCAGGACTAACGGGTACAAGGCGTCTAATTCATATGATACTACTGAAGCCAGTAAGAGTACTCCGAATTACAGTGCGGGCACATGTCTGACAACTGCCTGCCATAATGGCACCCCGATGGAATGGGAGCAGGCCGGTCCGCTCTCCTGTAATGCATGCCATAAGGGGCTGGCACAGTAGGTTTATGACGAATATGCGAATGATAATAATTGAAAATAGAATACAAAGTGAGGAGAGATCAGTATGGGAAGGATAATATCAAATAAGGTCAGTAGCATGAACTGGATGGCAAAGATCAGTCTCGTGCTGGTCTTCACTATGTTTTTCAGCATTCAAGGTTGGTATAGTCCAAAAATCGTTCAGGCTGCTATATCGAAACCGTCTAACTGGGCATCACAGTATGCCGCTGTCGCATATCCTGCCGGCACAATAAATGCCGCTTACACGGTAGCCGCTGGCACTAACCGCCTGCTGGTTGTGGCTATATCATCCACACAAACCGCGGTCGGCACTGCGCAGACAGTGAGCAGCATCACTTATGGCGGACAGCCTCTTACATTAGCGGCCGGTGACGGGTCTTCTACTGTTACCTGGAACCATACATATCTCTATTACCTGAATGAGGCCGGTATACAGGCCGCTTCAGGCACAGCTCTTAATGTCACCATCTCAGGCGGCACATCTTACTATAACTGGGTTTATGCAGCGGTTTATGCAGGCGTGGATCAGACAGGCACACCTTATACTGATGCCAAAAATTTTAATAGCGTTGCAGCCTCAACAGCTGTAGGCCCTTTTAGTCCGACCCTGACAATAAATGTAAATGACCAGGCGATAGAGATCGTTAACCTTGCCAGAAGTACTGCAAACGTAACTGCCCGCACAATTACCACATGGGCTACAGGCTGGACTACTGCAGGAGTTGCTCCTGCGAGTATTGTTACGAGTGGTCCAACAGCAACAATGTATATTAGAGACAGAAATCTGCTGACTACCGCTAATGACGGCTCCCAGCATACAGAGAGCAATGCTGCCGCATTCGATTCAATGACAGCAATGAGCATTCAAGTTGCCCCTGTCGATTCCACACCTCCGAATGTCAGCACTGTGAATGTGGATCCGACATATACTAATGGCCCCACATCATACACAACGAGCGCACCTGTTATCACGGCAATACTTACGGATGCTGAATCAACAGTGACAGGGTGTGAATATACAACGAACGGCTCAACATGGGTTACGGGTGTACTTACAGGCTCAAGCTCACCATGGACCTGCACCGGAAGCCCGACTGGTCTTACCGGTTCTCTTACACTTAATATACGCGGGACATCTTCAGCACCTGGCTATGGCACCGGCGTATCACAGGCAAGGACAGTGGATGTTGCTGTTCCAATAACAACTGATAGTTTGGTGTCATTTAATTGGGTTTCAACAGAAGATACTGTAACACTATACCCGGTTGATGGCGGTTCTGGCGTTACTGCGGCAACAGGCATATATGGATGTTTCGGCACAGGCTGTACACCGGTTGTTCTTGGCGGGAACACTATGACGTCTGCCTGCGGAGCCGGCAATGAATGTTGGCTTGATGTTAGGTATTATTCCAAGGACAATCTCAATTGGACTGAGTCTACTGTGACATCCGCTTTTCAGGTATTGGTTGACAGAGCGGCTCCTGCTGGACTTGCCGCTTCAAGCCCTGCTGATGAGGCATTAGATCTGCCGACCAGCACTACAGTCGATTCTACAACAGCAACAGATAACGGAAGCGGTTCTATTGAATATTATTTTGAAGTTGATACAGATCCGGGCTTTTCCGCTCCTCAGACAGGCGGGTGGCAGGCAGGCACAAGCTATGCGCCAACTCTTGCAAGCGGCCCGACATATTTCTGGCGCGTAAAGGCACGGGATGTCATTGGAAATGCAACCGCATGGACAACGCCAAGAAGTTTTTCAACTCTGGCGTCTTGTACGCGCAATGACCCGACTTTAACACTGGAAACTGACACAGGAGCTGTTCAAGGGTTTATCACTACTAACGGCGGCACAAAAGATTACATATTAACGGTTATTAATAATGATAACGGTGGATGCGGAGATACAACTTTTGATTTCACTGTAACAGATACTGATGGTGGCAATAACTTTGATGCTCCCATATTGAGTTCTTTAATTGCTACTCTTGCGCCGGGGGCGCAGACTATCAGGACAGTTACTGTTACAGCTACTGCCGGCAAGACAACAGGGCAGAGCCTGACGTATGTAAACTATGACGGTATTGATCCAAATCATCTGAATGTTGTTAATTCCAATAATGTTACGACATTCATAAATGTTGTAGATTGCAATGCAAATGTGCCATATCTTATCATTGGGCCTGACTCAGGTAATGTGGCAATCGGTGGAGACATTCAATATACTGTTACAGTGCAGAATACTGACACCGGGTCAGGGTGTTCAGCAGTAATATATAATATAAATATAGACAGTGAAACAAATTCAGCTAACTTTATTCTCCCTTCAACACTAAGTCTTCCGAGCAAGACTCTCTCTCCGGGACAGAAAGGCAGTGTTACAATTACAGTAACCTCAAAGATTGGAGCTGTACTTGATGAGATCAATATCACTACGATAGGTGTGACAGCTACCGGTCATACATCTCCTGCTGACGCAACTGCAACAACAACAGTGGGTAACCGTATCCTGCATAACTCAATAAATACAGGCTCAACCAAGTGGTCATCATCCGGCGGATGGGGTGTTCCGGGCGGCAGATACGGTGAGTTTGACTGCACGACATGCCATACTACATCTGACGCGACTAACATAAAGAAGATCAGCAGTTCCATTACAACGCCTAATCCGGCATCAGGAACATTGCCCGGTGACGGTCAGTCTATTGTTTTTACTACAATCAGCGCAGTCTCAGGAACATCCGGAGTGTTAGGTGATGATTCAGATGCTACGAGAACGAGTTCAAACAGGATCTGTGAGGTGTGCCATACATATGATGTCTCTGGAGTGAATGGTGTTGTAGTTCATGCGTATGATCAGGTGACCTATGTTTCAGAATCTGTAACCAATAATCATCAGAACGCAAATGCAACTGACTGCATAGCCTGTCACAAGCATAAAGTCGGATTTATGCCTCCTGACTGCGGAAGCTGTCATGGTAATCCTCCGGGAGCAGGTACTCCCGCGGGTTCGCTTGCCAGCAGTCCAAATACAACAGGTTCTGTGACTGTTGGAGCGCATAATACTCATTACACCACACTTGGATATGGATGTTATACTTGCCATACCGGCTCTGTAATGCCTCATGAGAGTACTGCTTTGCCGGGACAGGGAGATATTAATATCGGATTTAGCGCTTTTGGCTCAACATCTGGAACATACAGCGGCCAGACAGGTGTAAGCTATAATGATGTTGCAGGTACCGGAGGCCTTAACTGCTCAGCCTTATATTGTCACGGAGCAACACTTGACGGCACTTCAACCACTGCTCAGTGGAATGGGACGGTCGCATGCGGTAATTGCCATAAGGCAACAGCAGCTAATACGCCTACACTTGGCAACCATGCACGTCATGCGGGCAGCACTCAGGTGAATATAGCCTGTTCAGATTGTCACGGAGCTAACGGCGCAGGCGGTGGCGGACATGTTGGCGGAACAGTACAATGGGGTTTGAATACTTCAAGCGCGCTATTTGGAACGAGCGCACAATACAACTCAGCAGCATCCGGTACTAAGAACAACTTGGCTCCGAGTTCATCGTATCAGACATGTACGACACTTTATTGCCACAGTAATGCACAGGGCGCAAGCGGGGTCGGAGTTCCTTCATCATATAAGTCGCCATTATGGGGCGCAGGAACGCTTGGCTGTGCAGGCTGTCATGTTGATATGACAAGCGCATCTGGCACCGCAAGCCATATTAAACATGCAAATTCATATGGTATGACATGTTCGAATTGCCACACCGGCTATACAGCAAGCACAACAAACGCTTCTGTACATGCAAACAACACTATAAATGTCACATTAGCTTCTGGCACCTATTCCGGAGGCACCACACCGGGTGACCATGCTTCGGGCGGCGGATATGGAAGCTGTTCTACCAATAACTGTCACAGCGACGGCAAGGCAACACCATCTACTTATACGAATCCCGCATGGGGCGGCACAGCAGCCTGCGGCACATGTCATGGAGTCGCAGCGGCTACACCGCCTGCGTCTACGCCGCATACCAAGCATGTCGGCACAGCGGCGAATTACAAGTACGCCTGCTACAAGTGTCATACTAATGTAGCTGTAACAGCGGATTCAACAACATCAGCTACTCTTAACGGCACCTATACAACAACACATGTGAACGGCACAAGGAATGTTGACTTTGACGCTTCTTCAGTAGGCGGCTCATGGGCAAGCACTCAGTGCTCCAATACCTATTGTCACAGCGCTGGCACAACATTCACAGTTGCTTCAGCAACACATTCGGCAATATCATGGAGCGGTACCAAGGATTGCGCTGGTTGTCATACAGGCGGCATATCAACAGGACCGAGCTATACAAACAATTCACCTAAGACCAATACGCACGCACAGCATGTGACCACTTCTGGCTATGTCTGCGTTGACTGCCATAGCGGCACGGTCACCGGCTCTAACACTATCTCTGATACTTCAAAGCATCTTAACAAGGCTTATGATGTTTCAGGCGCAAGTGTGACTACATATTCATATGTATCTGACGGCGGCACATGTACGACAAAATGCCATGGGACAAAGACTGTGAAGTGGGGTACACAGACAACTGACGCTACATGTGTGAAGTGTCATGGTGTTGTCGGCACGACATCAGTCCAGTATGCTTCGATGACAGCTACAGCAGCGCCCGGCTTTAACGGCACAGGGCTTGACACTAATGGCGAAGCCTCTGATACTGACAGTCAGGTAGGAGCGCATAATTCGCATCTTAACTCAGTAAGCAATTACAGTAGTGATATAGCCTGTAATGAGTGCCATGCGGTTCCTGCATCAGTCAATGCATCAGGGCATATAGACTCAACTCTTCCTGCTGAATTGACCTTTGGCACACTTGCCTCAACTAACGTGGGTTCAACCACAGCTCCGAACTATGCAAGTCCGAGCTGTACAAATACATATTGCCATTATGGTAAATCATGGGGCGGCTATAGTCCTACTACTGCCAATGCAGCAGTCTCATGGATAAATACAGCTTATCTCAGCGGCACGCCAAGCCTTGCCGGTGACTGTAATAAGTGTCATGCGTCACCTCCATCGAGCCATGCCGGCGGTATGGTGATAGCTGATTGTATCGGCTGTCATACACATTTGAATAATGACGGAACCTTCCTGGATCCTTCTCTGCATATCAATGGTTTAGTTGACGCTGCCGGCGGCGGATGCGGCGGATGCCATGATTATGATAATGCCGGATCAAACTATGCCGGCGGTGTCTGGACAGGCGGCACCTGGGGCAAACTTCCCCATAGGGACGACCCGACAAATGAAGGATGGGGCGCGCACGCAGAGCATATAAATCATATTAAGACAAGGCTTGCTATCACATATGTTCTTTCAACATCAAACCAGACCTTTGGTACAGGCGAGCCTGCCAATGTTTGCGGAACCTGTCATACTAACACGGGCGGCAACCATTCAACAGGCGGCAGCACAGTACGTTCTATTAACTTTGGCGACGGAACATATAAATACGGCGGAGCTTCAGGCACCAGCATCGCCTTGATGAGCTCAACCAACCCGACTTATAACGGTGTGAGCGCGACGTCTTCATTGGTGAATCCGAAGACCTGCTCGAACATTAGTTGTCATTACAGCACAACCCCGGTATGGGAAGCATTTTAGAGTGAGGGGTAGAATATGAAAATTATAAAAGTGAGGGAGATCAACATGAGAGGGACAAAAGATAAAAAGACCGGAGGCATGAACTTGAGGAAGCCCAAGATCAGTCTCGTGCTGATCTTCACTATAATATTAAGTATCTTTATGCTTCAGGGCTGGATCGGCTTGAAATCTGCAGATGCGATGCCGCTGGTAAAGAAGGGCACTATTGTAAAGAACACGGCCACCGGCGCGCAGGCTGTCACCGGAGTGGGGTTCCAGCCCAAGGCTGTGGTGTTCTGGTGGACGAGGCAGAACACATTTAACGCGAACAACGCCGGCATTTCCACAGGTTACGGCTATGCCGCTGCCTTGCCGACAATCACTCAGGGATCAGTTGCCGCAGCGGCAAGGGATAATCTGGCGACAACTGACAACAATTTCATGGAGTCAATCACATACTCTATCGTTATACTTAATCCCGGCGCTACGGGCACGCCGATGGTTGCCAGGGCCTCGGTCACTGCATTCGGAGCTGACGGCTTCACCCTTAACTGGCAAACCAACGAGGCGCAGGCCAACCAGATACACTATATGGCTATCGGAGGCGCGGATATAACGGATGCCAGGGTTGGCACCTTTGCCGGACCTGCTGTAGCAGGCTCAGCAGCGGTCACAGGGGTTGGCTTTCAACCGGACGCGGTGTTGTTTGTTGCGGGCAATAGGACCGGAGTTACATGGGACACAATTGTCGCTGAGGGCGCGCAGACGATAGGCTTCATGTCGTCTGCCACATCACAAGCGTCAATAGGCTGGTCTGCCAGAGATGCTCAGACCGCGCTATCAAACGCTCATGCATGGTCCGGGGCGCAGGCCATTACAGGGCTCAGGCGTAACGCCCTTGACCAACAGGCAGCCTTCACCTCCATGGACGCTGACGGATTCACCTTAAACTTCACACAAACAGGCGGTGCTTCTAATTATATTTATTTGGCCCTCAAGGGCGGACTTTTTAAAATGGGCACGTTCAATAAAAACACAGCGGCAGGCGCGCAGAGCGTCACCGGCTTAGGATTCCAGCCCAGCGGCCTGATGCTTTTAAGCGAGAGCGACAACGTGGCAGCGGCCACGGCCCGCGCCAGTGCCAACCCGGCCTCAAACCTCTCCATCGGCGCCACAGACGGCACAACATCCGGTTCGACATGGATGCACTATCGGTCAATCGCCACAACAGACACCAACACATTTACATATAACACGAATATTATGAAGATGGGCATAAATACTAACGCCACTGTAACTAACTACGGCGAGGCCACGTTTACGTCCTTCAACACAGACGGATTTACGATAAACTGGACCACCTCAGACGCCACGGCCCGTAACTTAATCTATTGGGCCATCGGCGGGGTACTAGGTGATTCAGTGAATGTCGCAGATGGTACTGACCCAGCGAATGCTAACGCAGGCCGCGGCAGTACAAATAATATAGCTGACAGCTTTACGATGGTCGCAGTCAATACCCTGGATGGCCTGGCAGATGTAACCGGTGTTACTTCAAGCTTTACAAACAGTGCAAACATCTCGGGCGTCAGGCTATATAAAGATAACGGGGTTGCAGGGACATATGAGCCCGGGACTGATACGCTGCTTTCGACCGGAACACCCGGTGCATCAGTAAGCTTTACGGGCTTTACTGAAAACCTTACAACAACAGCGGCAAACTACCTGATTTTAGTTGATATCGCAGGCGGCGCTACTTTGGCGCAGACAATTGATACCTCTGTAACCGCTGTTACGGTTACGTCTCCTGATGTGCAGGGCACTATATCAGACGCATCCAATCCAACAAGGCTTACCATTATTGATCTGCCGCATGAAGATGCAGGTACGGCATCAAATACAGCAATAGCTGCAAGTCCTCAGCTTGAAGGCGGAACAGGCATTCTGATGCAGCGTTTTCAGGTTTCGAGCGCAACCAGCAGCGCAGGCGCGCAGGACAATCAGCTTGAGCTTAACTCTCTCGGCATTGACGACCTCGGCACTGCAACCGGAGCCAGGACCGCAAAGGCGTATATTGATACAACAAGCTCTGCAACGCTTCCCGGAACAGCGGTGCTCATCGGGACTCTCTCTTCATGGACAGGCGCTCCCACAACGATAACCCTGAATCAGGGAACCGCAGGTGACAGAACAGTAACTAACGCAACTCCGAGGTACATATATATTGTCTATGATCTGCCGGCAGGCGCGACCCAGACCGTTCAGTCAAGTATCACATCTGTAGGCGCTGTCAGCCCTGATGCCGGACAGACAGGCCTTACATTGAACTCAAATGCGATCACACTAAGCGCTGACCCGTCAACTATTACATCATGCGCCGGCTGTCATGGCTATGGAGCCACACTTACAGATGGCACAGCGCGTAATGTTCCGGATGGCAAGTTCCCCGGTTCTCATAATAAACATGTAAATACTTATGGCAAGGCATGTTCAGTATGCCATGCTGTGCCAGCAACTGAAACAGGCGCGAATTATACACACCGTAACAACACCATTGAGATGTCTGGCTCTATTAACGGAACATCCGGGGCTGTATATGTTAAAGGCACAAGCTGGACACAGACAACCATACCTGCTGCTTATACGGGATGTACCAACACTTATTGCCATAGCAGCGGAGTAGGTGTTCTCTCCGGCACAATTCCGTCCAACACATCGATAACATGGGGAACAACCGCTACATGCGGCAGTTGTCATGGCACGGCCTTAGATGATGGCAGGCCTAATTACACAAACAATAGCCCTAAACGTAATACGCACGGTGATGGCGCAAGCTATGGCGTTACACACAAAGCTACTGCATGTACAACGTGCCATACAGGTGTATCAGGGACTGCAGGTTCATATACAGTTGATCCTGCAACACATAACAACGGGGTATATAACCTGTCTGGGACATTTGGATATACGCAGGCTACAGGCACATGCTCAACACCCGGCTGCCACGGTTCATCAACCTGGGGCACCTCACTCGGCTGCGTTGACTGCCATGCCTCGGCACAGGGAACTCGTAGTATTATCACCGGCGCTTCTGGTGAATTCGGTTTGGCATGGGGACATAAGAAATCCGCACGTGGAACTGTGACCGATGCTGATTGTATCGTCTGTCATCTTGAAGGTGCGTATACTTCCGGCGTAGGTTCAGCAGTCGCGAAGACAGCCTATCATTCCGGAGCTCCTAATGGCAACATAGACCTGCGTGATCCTGACGGGGCTGGTGAGACTGCGATCACAAATAATAGCGGCGGTGCATTTACCTTCACTAAGTACTCGATATCATATGCTGCCGGCTCCCGTACGACGACCTTGGGTAACACAATTCCTGAAGTTATCACGGTTAAGTTCTGTATGAAATGTCATGACAGTAATGGCGCTACCAATACAACCGCACGATCGAACAACGGCGGTACCGGTACTGCTACACAGCCGTTTGGCGGCATAAGCACCGGATATTCCGTAATTAACGGCGCTGCAGCCGTTAATGGGCTCATCGATGTAAGCACCCAGTTTGCCGCAGCCAACTCTTCACGGCATCCTGTAGGCGCTCCGAACTCGAGGAGGTATCCATATTCAACACGGCTCGCTTCTCCATATAATAATATTGGAACAACAAGGGATGCTAATACACAAGTTGGCAATACCGCAACGCCACGTGTCGCGGCAAACAGCGTTGTTCTCGTCTGTGATGATTGCCATACCGTAACTACTGCCGCAGGCTCGTTGCCGAGCTTAACGAATCGTACTATTACGGCACACGGTACTGCTCAAACAGATAACGTGCGTGGTACATTTATGGTTGCGACTCCTGTGTTGTGTCTGTCATGTCATGGTGGGACTACTACTCCAAATACAACAACTGCACAGATCGATACCACCAACGGAGATCACAATCCCGGCTCAGCCTATGCGGTCGGCACGACCAGAGTCAATAGTTTTATAAGTAATTGCGGATACTGCCACTTTAGCGCTTTAACAACACCGGTCAGACCTATCAAGGCTCAGGATATTCACGGCTTCAATGGGATGCAGACAACAGGCGCAGCATGGGCATGGGGTACTATATCTGGTATGCGGCCGGTTGCATTTATGCGTAACGTAGCTAATTTTGCAACTGCATCACCTCGTCCTTATAGTGCGACACTTGCAGGCCCGGGCCAGTTTACCCTTGCCGGAGGTCAATCCTCTTGTGCCGGAACAGGCGATCTTACTAATGGCTCTTGTTCTGGTCAGACAGGTAAGCATACCCCATACTCACCGGGTGGTTCATACTGATCATATTACTGATGTAGTTTTGTAAGTTGTAAAAGCCCCACCTCAATGCAGGTGGGGCTTTTTTTCTGGTAATGAAACGTATAATAGAAGAAGTTGTTTTGTCGTCATACCCGTGCTTAAGACACCTACTGTTGGCGAAGGCGGGTATCCAGAAGTCTTTGTTTTTCAAAGAAACTGGATTCCCGATAAAGGAACTCGGGAATGACAAACTAAGACATTTGCAAGAGTCTCAAATAATATTTCGAGAGGTTATTGTATGGGTTACATGAGGCTGATATTTACATTTATTATTGCTGTTACGGTATTGTTTGTTTCAGGCTGTAATACTTCCACACAGCCGCCCGAAAAATCGCGCAAGCCCATTGATACGACAGTATCAAGAAAGCTGTCGGTTGTTTCAGCAGCATTTTTATCCCCGGAAATGGAGCAGGCGCGCCAAGAGACGCATAATTCTACGATCGAATTTACAAAGGACGGTTCAGGAGTTGTTTATATTGAACCTGTTAAGGATAAATTCCGTGTAGTTCATAACGGCAAAACCGGCAATCCGTATCTTGCCATTAGTGAGTTGAGCATCAGCAGTGACGGAAAGCGGGTTGCTTACGTTGCACGCATTTCTGATAGTACCTACAAGATGGTTATTGATAGTAAGGAGGGACTTCCATTTGGTGCAAATGACAACCACTGGTTTACTCCTGACGGTAAGCATCATCTGTCAACTGTTACTGAAGGCGATAACAGATATATTGTCATTGACAATAAGGTCAACCATGATTATCGAATGGAGCAAGGTCTTGTCATAAGCCCTGATTCCAGCGCCCTTGCTTTTTCCATCAAGTCTCCTGATGGCAACAGTAAACAACTTATCATCACAGATATTGAATTAAAGAATAAGAAGGTATTCGATTCCTGCGGAGAGTATATCGTTCCTAATGATGACACCTCACTGCTTGCGGTTGTTTGTTCCGAAGGTGGTAAAGGCAGCGTTAAGGTAATAGATTTTTTGAATCGCACCGTTATTTCTGACAGCAAATATGATGGGACTATAACTCATTTGAGGTTTTCCCCGGATAATCGTTCGTGGGCATATACCTATTTCAAAAGCGAAAAACAGAGATACATTGTCTGCAATGGCAGGGAAGAACAGATCCCGGTGGGAGATGAATTTTTATCAGAGCCGTTAGTATTGTCTGATCCGGAATCTGTCGGCGTCATTATCGGCGATGTTTTTGAGGCACGCCTCCATCGCGCATTTCAGAAGCAGAATAAAGATGGAAAAGGTTACGGCTACACATCAGATTTTGTCAGCAGCAAAGACAGGCGTCATTATGCGTTTATTGCGGTTAATCATAATGAAGAGCGGCAGTATATTGTTGTGGATGGGAATGAAGGCATAAAGTTTGACAAGATAGTTTCACCGGTCTTCAGCCCTGATGGTAAATTTCTTGTGTATCGCGCGAGACAATCGGGAAAGCGGTTTATTGTCATATCTGACCTGAACGGGAAAATTATACGCCAGCATCGGTATTACGACATGGTTTTTCAACCGATTTTTGTTGATGACGGAAAATCTGTAGCCTATATTGTCCTTGATGGCAATGAGTTCTGGTGGAAAGTTGAAAAGTTGTAGGCTGGTTACCTAATGTAGTTTTGTCATTCCTGCGGTCTTTTGAGCAGGAATCCAGAATATTATATGAAGGATTTCTATGTATATATTCTTTCCAATAAGAGAAATGGCACATTGTATACAGGTATAACTTCTGACCTTATTAAACGAGTTTATGAGCATAAGAATAATCTTGTTGATGGATTTACCAAAAAACATAATATTCACCGATTAATATGGTATGAAAACCATAAATCACCAGAAGCAGCTATCACCAGAGAAAAGCAGATAAAGAAATGGAAAAGGATCTGGAAATTGGAACTTATTGAAAAAGAGAATCCTGAATGGAATGATTTATATGAAAACATTTTATTATAACTGGATTCCTGCTTTCGCAGGAATGACGGCATGACCATACTAAACAATATATATAAATTCCTCTCATCCTATAAGCTGGCTATGGCGCTTCTGGTCATTATTCTTGCCTGCTGCCTGTCAGGGGTTACGATATGGCGCGGCGCTGAAGCATGGATGCTGATATTTAATTCGCTCTGGTTTAACGGACTTCTGTTTCTGCTGGTTATCAATGTAGCCTGCTGCTTTTTTGGCAGGATCTGGGGACGGCGGGTGACGGTCATTTCCTTCGGGATGATCCTGTTTCACTTAAGCTTTGTCTGTATGTTCCTTGCTATTGTCTACAATACCCTGTTCTGTTTTCGTGGGGACATCAGGTTAACTGAAGGCGAATCAATCCCCAGCGGTGACTTGCAAAGTTATGATAGTGTCGAAAAAGGGCTTTTTTTCAATTTTTCGCAACTCCGTGGAGAAACATCTCTTATTAAAATGCACGCTGATTATAAAGTTTCGGGAAACGATAAACGCGCTGCCTATGAAATATCAGTTGGAGAAGAGAACAACAAAAAGCAGGGAATTATTTACATAACTCATAAATTGACCCATCGAGGTTTCGATTATTTTAACGATAAAGAAGGATATTCTTTACTAATAATGCTCTCTGACAAAAGGGGGCAGGATCTGTATGGAGCGCATGTCCCACTGCAGAGCATAGTGTTAGGGAAAGACATGTTTGAGTATTCTACCGGCTTCAAAGTTGAAGGTAAGGTCAAGAAGGATGTTATCCCGTTTCCTGCTCCTCCGGAAACGATCTTTGCCTTGAAGACCGAGTATATTCCATCGAAGGTCAAAGAGCGTGCAGGGGATGTTCACTACCTTCTATATCCACTTAATGAAGTAGGCCTTCCTAATCTTGACAAGCCGTTAGCAGAAGGCATGGCAGCTATCGGCGAATCATTTGCTGCCGGAGAGTATTTTCTGACAGTCAAAGAGGTGCGTTACTGGGTTGGTATGAAGGTAAGCTATGAACCGGGCAAGCCGATCGTGCTGACATCCCTCTGGGTTGCTTTGGCAGGGATGATAATTACGACTGTCGGCAGGATGGTGCGGAGAAAAGGCCCGGTCACTTCCCGTTGATGATCAACACGAGATCCGTTGACAGCTGCCCGGACTTTATGAAGCCGTCTATCCTGGAATCTTCTTTTTGAGTCCACACTCCCGGCTCAATAACCACCAGTGCCTTCTCCTGCCCGGGGATATATTTTGAGAGAGGCATGACGTGTACGCGTCCTCCCTCATGTAAAAAAATATATCCGGTATCAGTAGCAATAAGCGGTACAATTAACTCTTGCCTTGCCATTATCTCTAATACAACTTCAGACCAAAATATATCTGGAACGATATGGTAGGCTGTTCTCACGATGCCATGACGCATGGCTCTGTCAAGGTAGTCCGTTTCCGGAATAGCAATGCCTGAAAATTGCCTGTTCAGGTGACGGGTAAAGAGAACCGCTACTCTGCCATGAACACCGGATGAGTGCCAAATACTGTCAATATCCTCTGCTGATTTGACCGCAACCGTCTTGTCAGGAATGATAAATGACCTTTTAGCTGGCCCATATGTAAAAGTCCATACAAGCACGCAGAAGAAGAACAGCATAATTGCCGTTATGCTCAAGTTTCGAAAAGGCATCAGAAGTTACCCATATATCTGACCATGGAAAGTATGGGACGAAAGGGGACAAGGGGAACGAGCCGCGCCGAAACAAGGGGGAACATGTATACTCCCCAGATGAGTGTGGCTGAGAGGAAACATGTGTAGACCACGATTTCTTTTTTCATCTTTATGGCGCATAGTGTCACTGCCCGGGCAAGTGCAAGATAGGCAAAGGGAAGCAAAGCTATAGAAGAATAACTGAACATAGGACGCTGCGCCACGAGTACCAGCAGATAGCAACTACCAAACAGCAATGGCGTAAGCAGTTCCCGTGACAAATGTTTTTTCCACGCATAGACGGATGCGGCGAATAATGACGGCAGGACGAGCAAGCGAAACGGTGGATTATTGGATTGCAGCAGAAAGACCCCTTCCTCATTGTTCAGCAGCCTCTGGTGCCCCCAAAACATCGGCTTGATGAACCATTCCCACGGTTTACCTCCGGCCTCCAGAAAGGCATTGTTGACAAAAGTGCTCATACGCTGCAATCCCCAGACTGCATCCATCTTCATCTGAATGAATTCAAAAAACGTATAGCCACGGCCAAACCACTGGGAGTAGGACAGGAGGTAGACGGCAAAAGGCAATAACAGGAGCGAAACTGTAAAATCTGTAATGACCGGGCGGGTCAGTTCTCCACGTTGGCGAATTCTATACAATGCGTACATCACCACCAGCGGGATCGCAAAGACAAAATAGGCCTTAAGAGCCATAGTCAGTCCCATGGCGATACCTGCCAGCGGCAGGACTGGCCGTTTGTTTTCAGTATATTCAAGCAGTAGATACAGATAGAGCAAAAAGAAAAAAGTAACCGGTATTTCCATGAACGTAGTGCGGGAAAGATAGATATGGTACGGATCAAACGCAAGCAGTGCGGTGGAGATGAGTGGAACTGCGCTGCCGGGATATAGCAGGCTCCCAATCAGAAAGATCAAGGCAACAGAGGCTGTCCCGAAGAATATATTGCTGCTCCGCCAACCGACAGGGTTATCGCCAAAAATTAGAATGGTGCCATACATGATCAGGCCGCTCAACTGGGGGTGCTGCCAGTTCCAGTTGTCGGTTGTGCCATATGTGCCCAGGCTTATCGCATTCGGCACGTGGATGGCCTCATCTTCGATATATTCGTTCAGTTCAAAAGCCCCCCACAATCTTAAAACAGCAGCCAGGATCAGGATCAGCAGGGCAAGTTTCCAACTGTTTACAAATAGTGAATCGTTCGAGAGTGCTTTATTCATTGTTCAGATGCAGTGCCGCTGTTTTTTACATCCGGCTTTATGATGTGTTTTAAAATATTTATTACATACCGTAACCATACTCTGGTTACGCGCACTTTAGTCTCTCCTCCCTTACGGCGGTATTCGTGGCTGGCGACATTGATGACACGGTAGCCTCTTGCCAGCGCCTTCATCGTCATCTCCTGCTCTATGGTGGTGCTGTCCTCTCTCATATTGAGGGCTTGCCCTATATCACGAACCACCGCGCGAAAGCCGTTCTGGGTATCACTCAAACGCGATTTCCATCGATAATTGATGGCAAGGTTAATGATCATGCTGCCGGTCAGGCGGATAAATTCTTTGGCATCTGAAAATAGTTCGTCGCTGCCGCCGGTCATGCGACAACCGATGACGATGTCTGCCTGACCGTTACGTATCGGTTCAATTAATTTTGGTATGTCGGATGCCTCGTGGGACCCGTCTGCATCGATAAAGACCACGATCGGATGGGAGGCAACCTGAAGACCTTGGCGTAGAGCCGCGCCTTTTCCTCTGCCATTATCACAGATAACGGTTACTCCCATATCCTCAGCGATCTGTCTTGTCTGGTCGATGGAGTTGCCGTCTATTACCAATAGTTCATCGGCGTAGTTCCTGACGTCGTTCAGCACCTGTCTGATAGTAGCCTCTTCATTCAGGGCAGGCACAATGACAGTGACCTTCCACGCGCTACGGTTGCTTATAGTTGTTACATCCATCGTATGAATCCATAAAGTTTTGAGATCAGCGCCCAGATGTCGGAAGGGCGTTTAATATGGTTCTTCAGAGTGTTAATAATTCTTTTCGGGGTGAAATACCAGCGCAGCATGAGTCTGCGGCGGAGTTTCATGATCTCCCTGGCAGTCAGCTGCGGATAGTCAAGAACAGAGCTGTTGTGTTCCCATTGACTCCAATCTGCTGCGGATAGCCAACTGTTTTGTACGGCATCATTATAAAGCTGCGTCCCGGGATACGGCATTGCACAATAGTATTGCACAAAGTCGAGATTAAGGGAATTAATGAATTTAGAGGTAGTTGCAATTGTCGCATATGTGTCAGCAGGAAAGCCGATTATGACATGTCCTGTTACTTGCAATCCCGCTTTTTTTGCCAGGGTGACAGCGTGGCTGATCTGTTCAAGAGATGTCTGTTTGTTGATCTGGTTGAGAATGTTTTGATCGCCTGATTCTATCCCGAAGGCGATGTTCCAGCAGCCTGCATCTTTTATAGCCTTTAGTGTTTCGGCATCAACGGCATCAACCCGGCTATTGCAGACCCATTTGATTTGCAAGCCCGATCTGATGATAGCCTGACAGAGCTCCCTGACAAAATTCTTGTCAAGGATGAATTCCTCAGCCCAGAACATGAAGTTCGTGATCCCGAATCGTGTTACATTGTTATGCAGTTCCTGCATGATGCGACCTGCACTGTGCCGGCGGGGAGTGCGGCCGTAGTAAACGTAGGCATTACAGAAGATACAGCGGTAGGGGCAACCCCGGTTTGTGTTGACGAGCAGGAACTTATCGTTATTCAGGGGGAGACGGTAGTTTTCAGTATTGATGAAAGACCAATCTGGAACCGGCAGGTCGTCAAGATCCTTAATCGGTTCACGAGGTGCCGTTACCACCAGCTGCTCTTTATCGTCAAGAAAGGCTATACCTGGTGTGCTGTGAAGTTTGTCTCCGCCAGCAAGTGCTTCAACAAGGTCACGGGCGGCGAATTCAGGTTCTCCGATGATGCAGTAGTCCACGCCGTTTTCTGCTTGCAGAATTTCTTTATATTGGCATGAGGGATGGATGCCGAAGAGAACAGTAGCTATGGAGTTAGGGCTCTCTTCTTTTATGCATGCCGCGGCATATATATCGTCCTCAATTGTGGGGGTGGACGTGTTAATAAAGACAATGTGCGGATCAAATGAACGGACATTTGTCAGCATGGTGTGAACCGTGTCTGATGTCGCCGGGCAGTCCATAACATTGACTGTGTGTCCCCGTTCTCGCAGCAAGGTCGCTATGGTGACCATGGTGACAGGCGCCATGATATAGCCCCAGGCACCTTTGCGCTGCATGCAACGCCCTTCCTTTACCATGACTATATTGTCTCGCCTAGGCGGGTTGAGTATCAGGCAGTTCATGAGTACTGAAAATTGTTTTGCATACTTGACATTATCATAATCATGATGTTTGGCACAACCCGCCATTTGAGCTGCCGGTATGCCTGATAGGCTTGTGTCAAAATTGCCAGTGAACGCTTCAGCCTGTCTTGGAATTGTCTTAGTGTGCTTATTTGTGGTTTAATAAGAAATTAAATAAGTTATCTTTTTGAGGTGATCAAATGAAGCTCGAATACATGTATTTTTGGATCGCTGTGGGACTCTACGGCGTTAGCGCATGCAGTTATATCTTCGGTCTTATTGCAAAGCAGGAGAAACTCTTCACATTCGGCCTGTATAGCGCCCTTGCCGGGTTTGTCCCTCATCTTGTTTCCATCGGACGCCGTTGGATGGAGACAGGGGTTGAACCGTTTATTACGATATCCGAGTCGATCACCTTCGGAATCTTCGTGGCGGTGCTTATCTTCCTGATATTTCAATTCACTACAAAAAAAATACGGCCTCTCGGCGTGCTTATCATGCCGGTAGCATTTGTCCTCATGGGATGGGCAGGGACACTTATCAAAGACGCGGCAACAAATCTTGTGCCTGCGCTTCAGAGTTGGTGGATCTGGGTACATATAATAGGCGCGGCAACAGGCTTCGGTTCAGTTCTGGCAGCAGCGGGCTTGGGCTTGATGTATCTGCTCAAAGATAAATATTCCGGCGGCATATATGAACAACTGCCGGAGACTCAGATAATTGAAAATCTTAGTTACAGGTTTGTTGCCGGAGGTTTTATCATGTATGGTCTCATGATAGTATCCGGCGCCTTCTGGTCGAATACGGTGAAGGGCAGTTACTGGAACTGGGACCCGGTTGAGGTCTGGTCTCTTATCTCCTGGCTTACGTACGGGATATATCTCCATTTGCGGGCGACCTTCGGCTGGCGCGGCAGGAAGCTGGCGTGGTATGCGCTTATCGCGCTGGCAGCGATGATCATCAGTTACTGGGGAATTCCATTCACTGTGGAGACGTTTCATGCAGGGTTCCGTATTGAACACTAAAAAACAGACATAACTGATAACCCCTCTGTATCTCCCCTTGTAAAGGGGCGAATTGTAAATCCCCTCTTTACCAAGGGGCCAACAGTAGGTGCTTTAAGCAGGGTAGGGGAGGTTAATAATAATGTTAATGATATTAAATGAAAAGCTGATGGCTAATAGCTGCTAATGAAATTAGCGATTATCTTCCCTCCGTTGCCTTTCGGCTGGACGCCTGTGGCGCCTCCGATACTTGAATATCTGGCAGCGCTTACACGTAGAGCTGATCCGAGTATTGAGATCGAGCTGATCAGCGCCAGCGCCACTCCTGATGCCTTTGACAAGCTTGAGTGTGACCTCGCAGCCATCAGCATCCTGACTCCTACGGCAGTGCCGGGTTATCGAATCGCTGAGAAGCTTCGGGCGCGTGGAATTAAAGTTGTCTTCGGCAATATGCACGCTTCTGCCATGCCTGAGGAGGCCAAGCATCATGGAGATGCGGTGGTGATAGGCGAGGCAGAATCTGTCTGGCCTGAGGTGCTGCGTGATTTCCGCGCCGGTAAGATGAAGCCGTTTTACCGTGGTGAACAGATCTCTCTTGATGACCTGCCCACACCTCTTTACGGGCTTTTGCAAGGTAGCCGCAAACATCAATTCAGGATAGTGAATACATCCCGGGGCTGTCCGTACAACTGCACCTTTTGCTCGGTCAAACCCTTCTACGGCTCAAAGATACGTTTCCGTCCCATTGAACATGTGGTGCGCGATGTGGCTGCTATTCCTGAGAAGATGTATATAAACGGTGACGAGAACATCTGGTGGGCAGGCAAGGAGCAGAGGGCGATAGACCTCTTCACAGCGCTCAAGGGAAGCGGCAAGAAGTGGATGGGCTTCGGCAGTCTCCGCCCTGTGCAGTCGCCTGCGGGGAAGCGAATGCTGAACGCGGCCCGTGAGAGTGGCATGCTATCTCTGTGGGTCGGTTGGGATTCCATCTCAGACGAAGGGTTGAAGGGATATGCAGCCGACGGCAAGATCGGTGTTGACCGCGAGGCAGCGCTGCGCACTCTCAGGGATCATGGAATTGATGTGTCGCTGTTTTACATGCTTGGGTCGCGTGAGGATTCTCTTGATGATTTCAAGCGTTCCATAGAGGTTGCAGACCGGCTCGGAGTAAGCATGCATCCGTCATTGGTTGTGCCTTATCCCGGGACAAAACTTCGTGAGCAGTATGAACCTTATCTTTATAAGGAGCTTGGCTGGGAATATTATACCGGCGCATACGCGCTTTTCGAGCATCCTGACCCCGCTATGACGCCTGAGGTGCGTGAGCAAAAGTTCTATGAAAGCGCGCTTGAAATTTTGAGCCTGCCGAGGGTGTTGCGCCATATGTTCAAGGTTCCATTGGCCGGCTTTCCTCATGCCCACATCCTTTCACTCATGTCCCAAATACCTGTACGGCATGGCATGAAGATTGCGTATAATAAATGGAAAGATTCAAAAGAATCTGTAAATAAAAAGAGATTTAGTTACAGATAGTAGGAATTGGCTTACAATTATGTAACAATTTTGTTGTTATGTATGACAGGTTTGTGTTCTAACTGAATTTATTGCCTTGGGAATTAAAGGAGAACCTATTATGACCAATAAAGATATGGAGAATGAACGTCATCGCCTGACAGAAGATGTCCTCAGATTTATAGAAGCCGGGGTTGATGCCGATATTCCGGATTTTAATGATTACTGCATGAGGATGTTCGCCATGCACTATGAGAGCAATAAAATATTCCGTGAGTTCTGCGACGTGAAGAAGGTCAAGCCTGGCGACATCAGCCGATGGGAAGATGTTCCCATGGTCTATAACGATATGTTCAAGACGCATCTTGTTGCCTCATTTCCTCTGGAGCAGTCTGTTATGTCCTGTCTTACAGGAGGGACAACAAGCCTTACCCAGCGTGGACGCATCTTCCGGGATGAGGATGGCAAGCGCCTCGTATTTGCGGCAAACAAGATGATGACCGGTTCTTATCTGTTTCCTGATTTCGAAGATGGGAAGCGCTGCCGTATCCTTATCCTTGCACCGAGCCCGGAGCTTGCTCCGTCAATGGGAATGGCGATAGGCATGGACCAGACGCGCAGAGCTTTCGGAACGCCTGACAGTATGTTTTTGTTAGGCAAGTCAGGGATACATATCAATGAACTTTTAAAGGCCCTGCGGGAGTCTGAAGCGAGCGGAGTGCCGGTTGCGCTGATAGGAGCGACATCTGCATATGTGTACTTTTTTCAGGCATGCCGCAGAAAGAAGATGAAGTTCTGCCTGCCGCCCGGAAGCCGCATATGCGACGGGGGAGGATACCGCGGCAGATTCGGGCCTGTTAGCCGTGAGGATTATTACGGGATGGTGCAGGAGATACTTAACATACCGGAATCCCATTGTGTAAATGTTTTAGGTGAAGCTGAGACTGCGACCAACCTTTTTGACGATGCTTTGCGCCGCCACATAAAGGGACTTCCGCCGCGCAAGCGCACGAGGCCTGTGCCGCCATGGGCGCGTGTCCGGGCAATGAGTATTGACGACCTCAGCCCTCTGCCGGATGGTGAGGTCGGCCTCTTTGCGCATTGGGATCTTGCAAATGTTCCTACTGTTCTGGCAGTGATCACTGATAACCTCGGCTATACGACAGATGACGGCCGCGGCTGCGAGATGGTGGGCCGCGCGAAGATCGAGGGAGGTAAGGTATCTCCGCTGCCTGATGAGGAGGCCGCAAGCCCGATGGGAGATTCGGCCATCTTCCGTATGCTTGAGAAGTATGTGCATTTCACGATCGACCTTAAGATGCAGATGGCAAAGGACCCTAAGGTTGAACCGAGCGTGCGTGAGGAGATAGAGGCGAGGCCCGGTTCTGTCGCGTCATGCCCGCAGGTTGTTGACGAGATACTTGTAGCGCAGGCTGATGCCGAGGCAGCCGAACTCAGGGACAGATCTCTGGGCGCATTTAAGGATCAGACCGAGCGTCCTCTGGACTGGTATGCTGATGAGGAGAAGAAGCAGGTGCTTGCAGACCATCCTGCCGGTCTAAAGTCTGAGAAGCATGAGAAAGACGCTTCGAAGAATAAGGCAAAGAATAAAGAATAAAGAAAAGACACCCCTCTGTATCTCCCCTTGTAAAGGGGCGAATTGTAAATCCCCTCTTATCCAAGGGGCCAACAGTAGGTGCTTTAAGCAGGGCAGGGGAGGTTTAGGATAATGTATTTGGTCTTTATTGAACTATGAAAAAAACATTGACCATAATTATCGGTTTTGTGCATGACTTTGCTGCCGGCTGCTGGGCAGCGACTGTTCTTGCGATATATTGGCTAAGCAGTCATTCCTTTCCGGTTGAAGTCAGCGGCATAATGTTTGAACTGAAAAAGCAGCTCTTCTGGGCAGGGATAGCATGTGTTGTTATAGTTTTTGCCACAGGCACGGGCAGATCTTTTACCTATGTTGATAATGTCTACGGCAAGGATGCGGAAAAGGCAAGAAGAAGGCTGCTGATCATAAAACACGTTATCCTTATTGTTGTTTTTGGCTCCGGTATTTTCTGGCAGTACACGATGGTTTTTTGGTAGAGCACTCCTATCTTCCTAAAACATTATCAAACCACCGGTCATTTACTTGCTCAATGGTATCTGAATTGCTTAAAATAGTGACACTATGAAAAAGATAAGAAAAGTTATGCTTATTACTCCGCCTTACCACTCCGGAGTTGTTGAATCCGCAGGTGTCTGGCTGAATGTTGGTTTTGTCTATATTGCAGGGAGCCTCAGGGTTGCGGGATATGACCCGATTTATTATGATGCCATGAGCCACTGGCATGGATATGATGAGATCGGGAAGAGGATTAGAGAAGAGAAACCTGATGTTATTGGGACAACCGCTTTTACCGCAGAGATCGTTGAGGCGCTAAACCTCCTGAAGTTTTCCAAAGAGATAGACCCTAATATTATTACTGTGATCGGCAATGTTCACCCTACGTTCTGCTACGATGAGATATTCAAAGACCACCACTCATGCGTTGATTATATTGTGCGTGGTGAGGGTGAAGAGACGATGGTGGAGCTTCTGGATGCGCTTAATTCCAATGGCGACCTGTCAAAGGTAAGGGGCGTAGTATACATGGATAAGGGGAAGGTCGTGGTCAATGATTCAAGGCCGTACATACATGACCTTGACAGCCTGCCCATGGCATGGGACCTGGTCGATTGGCCGATTTATAAATACAAGGCCATGGAGAATTCCATAATGGCTATTGTCAGCTCTTCAAGG
The DNA here is from genome assembly GCA_030646035.1 of Thermodesulfovibrionia bacterium. NCBI lineage: Bacteria > Pseudomonadati > Nitrospirota > Thermodesulfovibrionia > Thermodesulfovibrionia bacterium. Next base: position 115,691 of record JAUSMY010000046.1, read on the forward strand.
GGATGCAACCAGCAGTGCAGCTTCTGCTCGCAGCAGCTCTTCTGGCAGAGAAACTGGAGGGGCCGAAGCGCTGAGAACTTTGTAGCCGAACTTGAGCACCTGAGAGACACCTATGGCGTAAATGTCGTGATGCTTGCTGATGAGACTCCCACGCTTTCAAGAACAAGGTGGGAGAAGATACTGGATCTTCTCATTGAGAGGAAGGTAGGCGTGAAGCTGCTTCTTGAGACGCGCGTTGATGACATAATCAGGGACGAAGATATCATGTGGAAATACCGGGATGCCCTTGTAGACCATATTTATCTCGGAGTGGAATCGACCTCACAGGAGGCGCTTGATAAGTTTAAAAAGAATATTAAAGTAGAGGAATCAAAGCGCGCGCTTGACCTTATAAACTCGTATGATATTGTCACAGAGACATCTTTTGTGCTCGGTATGCCTGGTGATACTGTTGAGAGTATAAGGGAGACGGTTGAGCTTGCCAAGTTCTATAATCCTGACCTTGCGTTCTTCCTTGCAATAGCCCCATGGCCTTATTCAGAGATATATCCTGAGCTTAAGGACTTTGTGGTGACAAACGACTACAGTAAATATAATCTTGTTGAGCCTGTGGTAAAACCGAAGAATATGACCATCGATGAATTGAGGGATGAACTTGGAAGGGCGTCAAGGGTGTATTACATGCACAAGCTTGAGACCCTTGACTCGATGACCGAGAAGAAACGTGAGTTCATGATAAAGGTCATTCATATCATCTCTACAAGCTCTTACCTTGCGGAGACGATGAAGGGCACATCAATGCCTGAGGATATAAAGAAACTGCTTGCGAAACTGCACCATAAAACTTAATTCTCCCCTTGTAATTTTTCATAGATGATATATGATGTAAATAATCAAGTTGAGTATTAATTCAGATATAAAATAAAAAGGGGGAAACGCAATGAGAAAGAGATCAGGGAATCAGGGTTTTACATTGATCGAGGTAATTGTTGTTGCCGGCATAATAGCCATACTTGCAGGTGTATTGGTGCCGATGATCCTGAAGGAGATTGATGAAACAAGGATAACAAGGGCAAGTGCTGATATAAGGTCCATATCAAACGCCATACTGATATTTAAAAAAGATACAGCACAGTGGCCTGTGATGGACGGGACATGCAGCCCTAATCTGACCTTGTTAACCGGCGGCGGCAACGCTCCTGACGGTATTGGGGCCAACGGCTGGGACAACACTGCGTCCGCAATGATCGACAGTCACCTTATGTATGATGATGACGGCTGCTATAATAACTGGAATGGTTCATATCTGCCTGTTACAAGTGCTGATCCCTGGGGGAAGCAATATGTAATTAATACCGGTAATTTTGGAGTATCCGGTTCACCTGTGTGGATAATGTCAGCAGGGCCGAATGGAACACTTGACTCAAATGCAAACTCAACTTCCAGCGGCGGGGATGATATTGGCTTAAGGATTAAATAAATACACTGTCTTGTTATATAAAAAAGGAGGGGTGGATGAACCGCCCCTCCTTTTTTATTCAGATCTATATCTCTGAGTTAACTCTTCTCAGTTCAGGTATTGCCTCGAAATCTCTTCCTGCTCTCTTCAGTCTTTCCTCGTGTTCTTTTCTTATCTCCTCGATAGACTTATTATTCAGGATATACGGTGTCAGGAATATGACAAGCTCTGACTTTTTCTTATCGTGGATTACCTGCTGGAACAATTTGCCGAATAATGGAAGATCTCCAAGGAAAGGCACCTTTCTGATATTTTCAATTATCTTATCAGTGATAAGCCCTGCTATTACTATGGTCTGGCCGTTGCTCACACTGACCATTGTATCCAGCTCTCTTGTATTTATGACTGGTTTTGAGTTGTCCTCAAGCGGGGAGATGGATTCCCCGATCTTTTCAGAAATACTGGGATGGACTTGCATTGTGATTATCCCGCTGTCATTGATCTGCGGTGTAACATCCAGAAATAGCCCTACTTCATCAATCTGGGGATTCGTGTATTGAGTCAGGATTTTCCCATCAGCATTGTATGTGGTGGTGGTTATCCATGAGACTTCATTTGTAGTGAGCTTCATTACTGCTCTCTGATTATTCATTGTGGAGACTTTCGGACTCGAAAGCACATTGACCTGGCCCTGTTCCTGCATCGCATTAAGAAGGGCGGTTATCTTTTTGTTTGATAGTTTAATGCTGAAAACATTGGTATCAGGGGCAATAAGCTGAGAGAATGAGAAAAGCTCGCCGGTTACTTCTGTTCCGCTGTCCGTGGTGATTGCTCCATTGCCAGTGCCTGTGAGGAGATTCCAGTCTATGCCGAATTTGTACCCGTCATCAAGAGAGACCTCAACTATGTGTGCCTGGATCATAACCTGTTTGCTCACAGACATTTCGACATCGTTAAGAAAATCTTCTATCCTCTCCATGTTGTCTGAATAATCTGTGATATGTACAACTCCTGCAAGTTCGTTGATAACGAGTTTTTTGCCATCCTTGCCGGATTTTGCATCGCCGTCAAATATGATCATCTCAAGGCCTGCCTTCATCTCTTTCCAGAAATCAGACGTACCGGAGGTGGTTATGTTAACGTTCCCCTGTCCGGATGACGACGACCCGGTTCCGGAAGTTGAACTGGAGACAGTAGTGCTTCCGCTGCTTGTCCCTGATGATGAACCGCTGCTCGTTGACATCGACGCATTGATGCTGCTTGAAGATGCCCTTTTCCCGGTAATATAGTCGATCTTAAATGACCTTGTCTCAAGCACAGGGCTGGTTACCCTGATAAATCCCTTGTCCATCCTGAATGTGTAGCCAAGCTGTCTTGTGATCGCATAAAGCGCGCTGTTCAGGTCAAGGTCAGAGAAATCAATGGAGAGATTTCCTGTCACATCCCTGTCTGCGATTATATTAATGCCGCTGTCTTTTGAAAGGAGCAGCAGCAGGTCCCTGACATTTGCATCCCTTACGCTTAAAGAGAATAGTCTTTCCTTGGCGGATGCCGGGATCTCTTCAGGCACGGCAACAGGAGTCTCAGTCACAGGTATAGCGATTTGAGGCGGCTCCTTTAAAATCATCGTCTCTGAGACGCCTGCGATCTGATGGCTTGCACAGCCGTAGCTCAAAAGAACTGTCAAAAATATTATCGAGCAGAATTTCCTCATTTTGTTGTCTCCTTGATATCGCTTTGATTAGATAAATATATTTCTTTAATAATTCCATTGGTAGAGAGAACAACACTCTCTTTTTTTATATCCCTTATCACGCTGCTGCCTATGGCATCATTTACGCTGTAAACCCTTCCGTTTATCAGCGCATGGCTTTTACCGTTTCTTCTGATTATGCCGATAACCGTGATCTCGCTTTTGCCCTCAGTCTTTTCTATAGAGAAAGGGTCTTTCCACGGGCTGGTGTCTTTGCTGATGACAGCTCTCTCCGGAATAACGCTTTTATCATATAGTGATGTTGATGGCAATTGAGAGACGGCTTTTTTTACCTCTGTCTGAGCGGCATTCTTAGAAGAGAAAAATTTGATGTTATATGCCGCCACCAGGAAGAGAAACGCAAATATGGCAAAAATAAAATACTTATTTGAGAGCATTGGTCTCCTCTGCTGAATAAATATTTACAACCATCTCTACGGCAAGCGATGTCATCCGGTTTTGAACTTTAAGGCTTTCAATCTTTACAAGCCTCTTGAGGTCCTGAAGTTCCCTTATGAATTCGGCAGTGTTTCTGTAGTCAGAGTTAAAATTGATCTTTACGGAATCGCGGTATATTATTTTGGGCATTACACCTGAGGAGGGGAGTGCCTTCAATATCTTTCCTGTATCAAGGCTGATAAATGCCCTGTCCTTGTAATTGAATTCAATATCATCAATAGCATATCTGCTTGAGATCATGTATGCGCTTTCAATGAATTCCGCTGTGCTGCCCGGCCTGGGGAAGAGGTCATTTAGGAAATTAAGGTCTTCCTGTCCTGCCGAAGCTGTAATTTCATTGCTTACATTCATTTGTGCAATGCCGGCATTCAGCGTTCTGATAGTGCTTAATTTTGACTTCATAAAGAACGCAAACAGGATCCCTGAAACAACTATTAAGGCGATGACTGTGATAAAGGCGGGGCTGAGTTTTTTCAATTCACCACCTCATAGCTTGACCTTACCGATATAATACTTTCTTTATCTGAAGTGCTTGACGTGGCTATTGCAGGGATGGATATGCTCTTGAGCCTTTCTGAACTTTCAAGAGCTGAAAGGAATTTTGTGAGGAGAGCTTTATTATAGCTTTCGCTGCTGTTATTTATGGCTGCATCGACAGTTAATATCGCGGTATCTTTTTCTATCCGCATATCTATTTTTTCAAGCCGTACGCCAGCAGGGGTTAGGTTGGCTATATCGCTGAAGACTCCGTACAGGCTTGGACTGGCAGAAATCATATTGAAGAGAGTGTTTTTGCCGGCCCGGTATATATCGTTATCGTTTCCGGCATGTGCGGCAGTTGTGCTTATAGTAACTTCTTTGTTTTTTATATATGTCCTGAGGTCGTTTTCTGTTTTGTTGATTGATAGATAAGCTGTAATAAGTATGGCTAAATAAACAGCTGCACAGGCTGCGATGATACCGCCGAAAATAAGGTTTTTCTTCTTCTGCAGAAGAGAGGGCGGTATGAAATTGGCTATCTCCCTGTATGAGGCAAGGTTTGAAATCCCTGACAGTGCGCTGAAGGCGCCCCTGTTATTGTAAGTGTTATCAAGATCGCTGAGCAGGCTTGTTGTTATGCCGAATCCGCTTGCTATGGCATCAGTGATACCCGTCAATCCGGAGCCTATTCCGCAGACCCAGAGAGTGGAAAGCCCTTCGGCTCCTGAGCCTTTTATGTATGACGTGATTGAATTAAAAAGAACATCCACTATTTTGTAGATCTTTATCTTTGAAGCCTGCTCTTCTTTGCTCTCATCACCGGCATCGGATTCGGTAAAGTCAATTAGCAGGGGAAGTTTCTCGTAATCAATAAGGTTTCCGTTGTTTATGATGAGGATCTCAATATATCCGGCGCCAATATCTATTATTGCTTCGTTGCCGCTTGTTTCCGGCCGCAGCCTTTTAAATAACTGGATGTTGCCTTCAAGGCTGCTGGTAATTATATCAGGGTTGAGCCCGCATTCCTTAAGAAGCGAGAGGTAGTTGCTTAAGTCCTTGTTCTGCACGTATTCCAGTAAAATATTTTGTGTGCCTGATGACCTGCTCTTTTTACGCTCTGCTATCTCTCTGAACCCGAAGGTGAATTCCTCTTTGGGTAATTCCCTGACTATCATGCGCCTCAGGATCATTGATATGTCATCAGCTCCGGCGCGCGGGATCTGCTGTATGGAATGGTTGACCGTATCCTGCGGAAGGATTATGTTTATCCTGCCGTGTTTTCCTGAAGCCCCGCTTATCTCTGCTGAAAGCGTATCTTTTGCAGAGGGCAGGTCAGTTATGGCGAAATGACTGATAAGGTTTGCGCTGACGACTTTATCGTCTTTTATCTTTAAAACCCTGAGTGAATTATCTCTGAAATCTATATTTAGTGAGTTCATAGAAAATTTATTCTACAGATACCGACAGGTTATCAATATGTATGGATGACAGCCTGTCACTGATAGTTATATATGCTGACGGCCCGGCAGTTGCGGGAGCCAGAAGATTGCCTGAACTGTTTCTGTCAATATCAGCCCATACCCTTGCGATACCGATGGGGAGATTCTGTGCAAGGGCCGAACTCAGGCCGAAAATATAATTATTCTGGGGGTTGCCCACATTGCCGGTAATTGTGACAGGCGTGATAAATGTCTGGTCTGCGTCAACTCCCTCGCCGTTTTTATATGCGATGTGAAGAGTAAGGTTCGCATTAAAAGTGGTTGCAGGAGAAGTTATGTACCTGACGATAGCATTGCATGAGACAGCTGATACAGGCATGGCCTCGTTGGCATCAATGTTTATCTGTATATCTTCCGCTGTATCTATTCCACCTGCGGCGTTGTCAGAGCCGAGGCTAATTATTGTTGCTGATTCTCTTCTACTGAAGGCGTCGGTCGTGTAGCTGTATGTCAGGTCATAACCCCAGGAGTCCTTCTTGAATGACTGGGTGCTTACGCCTCCGCCCAAGTATGGGCCGAATGTCCCGTTTTCATTTGCATAGCTTATCAGGGCGTCAAGATCCGGCGGCAGTTGTCCGAGGTCGCCAGTGAATCCGAAGGAGTTTCTTGTGCCGTTGCTCATCAGTGACGGGTTGCCTATCATAGCCTCTTTAATATAAGTAAGTTTCTTCTCTGTTGCTTCGATCTCCTGCCCCTCCCATACCCTGAAAACTATCGGAACCATGATCCCGACCAGCAGGGAGATGATCGCCATTACCACGATAACCTCAACAAGGGTGAATCCCTTTTCACGCTCCGCCATTCTCATCTGCGTATGCTGCCCACCACCTTATAGAGAGGCAGGAAGAATGAGGAAATGGTCAAGAGGACTACTATCCCGAGTAAGAAGATCATTACAGGTTCAATTATAACAAATATCTTTTTAACGGTTTCAGGCACATCCCTGTCATAGATATCGCTGATGTTGAGTATTGAGGAGTCGAGGGTTCCGGTCTTTTCTCCTATCTCAATGATGTTCACTATTAATGGCGGGAAGTCGCCTGTCTTGCTGAAAGATGTACTGAGAAGTTCTCCGCCGAGCACCGCATTGTTGATATTCTCGAATGTGTCAGCGATGGATGTGTTCTTTACAACGCTCGTAGATATTTCGAGAGTCTTGTCCATGCTCATACCTGATTTAAAGAGAGTAGAAAATGTCCTGAAATACCTGGAGTGGTCAAACTTTTTTAACAGCGGGCCTATGATAGGAACTTTCAGGATGAATCTGTCAATAAGCCTTCTGCCGGAATAGGATCTGTAAGATAAATTCAGTGCAACCGGAATAGCTATAACAGCAAGCAGTATCAATGGCCAGTAATCCCTGGCGATCTCAACAGTTGATATCAAAACTCGTGTTACAAGTGGAAGCTCTGCATTCATTGTGGTAAGGACAGCCACAAGTTTAGGCAGGACAAATATAAAGAGTATGCCCATCAGGCTGAAGACAGCTATCATCACTATCAATGGGTATACAAATGCCATTCCTATCTCTTTTTTTAAATTGATCTTCCATTTTAGATATGCCATTGCATCATCAAGCACCTGATCCATATTGCCGGATACCTCTCCTGCCCTTATGAGGCTTACATAAATGTCAGGGAACAGGTCAGGGTGTTCAAGCATTGAGCCGTAAATGGATTTGCCTGATTCTATCTTATCATGGAGGATAGCCGCAGCCCTTGAGACGTTGCTGTTTGAAGATTGCATGCCTATGCTGTTTAAGCCGTCAAGCAGTGACATTCCTGAAGTGAATATCAGTTTCAAAAAATAAGTGAGGCTGAGCAGGTCGCTTTCATTAAGCTTTAAACGTGTTTTAAATTCAAAGGACTTTTTAGAAGCATTTATGAGTGTTAACCCCCTTGAGCCAAGCCTCTCTTCAAGCTCGTTCTCATTAGATGCGTCTATCTGGTCATTGATAATTTGTGACTCCTTATTTATTGCCCTGTAACTGTAGGTAGCCATCAGGATGCAGTCCTTGTAGTGCTGAGCACTTCTTCCAATGAGGTCTTGCCGGAGATGACCTTATTTATGCCGACATCAAACATTGTGCGCATTCCGCTCTTCTTTGCTGCTGCTGCGATAGTGTCGGAACTTGCCTTATTTATAACAAGCTCTTTTATGGCTTGATTCATCTTCATGATCTCGTATATAACGGTCCTGCCGCGGTAGCCGCTGTCATTGCATTTCTCACATCCCTTAGCCCTGTAGAAGACAGCTCCATCAGGGATCTTGATATCAGAACCTTCAATGAAATTAGTTGGAGGAGAATAGGCCTCTTTGCAGTGATCGCATAACAGCCTTATCAGCCTCTGTGAGATGACCGTATCTACAGTTGAAGCAAGAAGGAATGGTTCAATCCCCATGTCTATGAGCCTGGGCAGGCTTGACGCTGCGTCGTTAGTATGAAGGGTAGAGAAGACCAGATGTCCTGTGAGAGAAGACCTTATCGCAAGTTCTGCTGTTTCAAAATCCCTCATCTCTCCTATGAGTATTACATCAGGATCCTGCCTTAATATCGAACGTAAACCGGATGCAAAGGTAAGGCCTGCTTTTACGTTTATTTGCGATTGCCTTATGAGCGGCAGGTGATACTCGATAGGGTCTTCAATAGTAAAAATATTTTTATAGACGCTGTTGATTATTGATAAAGCGGAATAGAGCGTTGTTGTCTTGCCTGAACCTGTAGGCCCGCTCATGAGTATCATCCCATACGGCATGCTCAATGAATGATTCAGCGTCGCAATATCCGCTTTCTCAAAGCCCAGATTTTCAAGTCCTAATATAAGCTGAGACTTGTTGAGCAGCCTCATAACGATGTTTTCCCCATCGACGATCGGGAAGGTCGATATTCTTACATCAAATTTCATGTTTTGTCTTGAGATCATCGTGCCCCCATCCTGAGGCACCCTGTTTTCCGCTATGTTCATTGAACCCATTATCTTTACCCTTGAAACGATCGCAGACAATAAACTTTTCGGCAGGTACATCGCATGGCGAAGCCGCCCATCGATCCTGAACCTGACCCTTGTGCCCCTGGTATCAGGCCCTATATGGATATCTGTTGCGCCCATATCAATGGCAGAGAAGATAATGTTTTCAACAAGCCTTACAATAGGCACCAGAGATACATCAACCTTGGTTCCGGCGGTCCGGTCTTCTGAACGGAGCGCTGTTGTGCTTTTCCTTACTATATCTTCTATATCATCAGGGATATCTATCTCTTCTTTCTGCTCGGCAGTATCGCCGGTATGCGACATGGATAGTACTTTAAGAAGGTCTTGCTGGCTTATAAAGCCTTTACTGAAGAGGATAGCGCCTATAAGCTCCCCGGTTTTTTTCTGCTCGTCAAGCGCAATTTTCAGCTGCTCTTCTGAGATGAGGCCGGTCTCTATCAGGCGTTCGCCTATCTTTTTGTAAAACGGCATAATTGGTTAACCTGCCTTTGTATAGTAATAAGATACTATTACATTATAACCAATTATTTCTAAGATGCAATAGAAATTTGGAAGCTGATTTTTGAAAAAACCGGTAATCGATATATTGATGAGTGTCAGCTTTGTCAGTTCTTTTTGAGCCGTTTACTGTCTGTCATTGTTACTATGATATAAAATGCGACCAGGAAAGTTATTGTGACGGCAAGCGCGCCTGTCCATCCTAACAGGTCAGGCAGGAAAATATTACTGCCGGTGATCTTTATTCTTGAAGACATGAAAGGCATCCACAAACCAACCGCAAGCATTGCGCCTAATATTGCAAAGAAATGTTTGATATGTCCCTCGGCTGACCGCCGGAGAATTCCGACTACTCACCCGTCTGACAGCACCATGCCGAATCCGAATATCATGCCGCCTATTATGCTGTGCAGCCCGGCAGGCATTACGAATGTTGAGGCCGGTTTTAATGAAGAAGCTTTGATAATGCTGAAACCGATAACGCCTATGATAAGGCTTATTATCACTCCGCGCATCATTTCATAATTCCGTGAAATGAACAAGTCCCGGAACGCTGATGAAAAACCAAAGGAGGCGCGCTGAAATACCAATCCAAATGCCATACCGAAGATCAATATGCCTGCGAGGCTGCCTTTGCCGTTTACAGAGTAGGCCACGATAATTATAGAAATTAAAATGATGACAAGAAATCCTATTAAAGGTGTTCGTGATAAAGATTTGTTATTGCTGACACAAGATGCCGGGCTTCCTTGCTTCTTTGATAACAGGAGTTTACCACCGAGATATCCGCCTGCGATCAAACCAACCATCATGTAGAACCCGCTTAATGACAGAGCCATGATCGATGAAAAAAAACCACCGACAATACAGGAGCCTGCGATCAGGCTGCCGATTCCCATCAGCACACCGCCTGTGAAACTTTTAGAACATTCACCTGCACCGGATTTCGTAATTTTAAATTCTCTTGAAAGCAGGGCGCCGACCAATGCGCCTAAAAACAAGCCGACCGTTATAAGGTTCTTAATATCATATTGCGCCGGTTCCAGAGGACCCCATGGTGATTCAATATTTATACCTGCAAGCTTGTAAGTCCAAATTCCCCATGTCCCCATTGCGGGATACACAGCTCCCAGCGGCATTAAATATATAAAGAAGGCGATGTTGAGCAATCCCAACAGCACACCGCCAACCCACTTGGGCCATTGTTTCGTAAATAATTTATTATACATATGTATTCAGAGCCTCCTTTGTTTTATTTCTATTGTTTCTACCATAAAAGTTATGGACTCTTATTAGTATCTTTCAGGATCTCCGCCTTTAATTCATCGTATGTAACAGTGCCGTTCTGCACGATGAAACGATCGTTGAGCATAACAGAAGGGCATGGCGGCGGATCTTTTTCCATCCAATATTCATTGGATGACTTTTTAATCACAACAACATCTACGCCGAACTCTTGATTTGCCTTCCAGGCAACCTGAGTGTTCTGCTGTCAACGAGTACCCATCGGTTCGTTTACATATAGCTTAATGGTGTTTTTCATTTTCATTTCCTCCTTTAAATTGTGTAACTAAAATTCATATCTCATTTGCCAGTAAATATTATCGTTCTTATCCAACTGCCCGAACTGATTCCATTCTTCTCCGCCTCCGAAGATATTTGCTCCAACCGCCGCCCATATGGAATCGGAGAAGTTGTACTTAACCTCAGGGTTTAAGAGGTAATCGCTGTCAGTCGGGCTGTAGAAAGAGAAGAGGGAGAGCCTTAGGGTTTGATGTATCAAAAATTGTGTCAGCCTCACAGAGGCAAGATCATGCAGCTTATTCTCGTGCGGAAATCCGGCAGGGAGGTACTTCTCGTACTCCGGATATTTGTGCATATATTCGCCGTAATATTGAAGACCGATGGTAAAGTCTTCCCACATCTGTCTCTGGAAGCCGACAAGGAATTTCGTTTGTGAATTTGGCATCATCGGGTCTGTGCCGTCACTATCCTGTCTTGAATCGTAATATCCCGCCTCAAGGCTCAGGACACCATCCAATGCTCTCCCCTGTAAGCTTGCTCCATAAACAGATAGTTCAGGGTAAAAGAACTCGATCTTTGTCGGAGCAGTCATGCTGTCCGGAAGCATGGAAGGCTGTCTGGAAAACCCGCGATAAAAATACAGAGACGCATCAAAACCTGAAACATCACGATATATCCTGAATGCAACTTCAGTATTTTCAAGAGTTGCGGTTGGCTCTTTCTCCACACGATTTGCAATAGACGGCATCGGGTCGAACATGTGGAATCTCTTCTGCTCAGGGAAATTGTTCGGTTCAAAAAATGGAACGATAACCAATTCCGCAGAGGCAAAGGATGGATACACGCCGATCTTTATACCATCGACACCTTTTTTTAAATACTCCATTGGCCTGCCTGAGAAGAACGCCTCATAGTCTTTTGGAAATACATCGTTTATAAAAATCAAATCTCCAAGCCCCCACGTGATGACCTGTCTGCCAAGCCTCATATCCCACATGGAAGAAGTGTAATCAACATATCCTTCCCTTAACTCTATTTCGGCTTCTTCATCAACATGGTCATAAAAGGCGTCTGTCTTCAGAAAGAGATGGAATGCTTCTTTATTCGCATCAAGTTTGATCTGCAATCTTTCCTCAGCCCATTTGAAGTCCTTGCCGTCAGGATTTGATGAGTTGGTGTCTACAGAATAGTTTCCCTGTAAGAAGCCATGCAGTGAAATATCATCTGCTGTTGCAAACGATGATGATAGCGCAAAGAAAAAGCACGATACGAAACAACCGATAAAAAATCTGTTTTTATTTTTCATTTTGCGCCTATACTGATTTGTCTGCCCGGATACAAACAAAACCCGCATCTTTTACCAATCTGTTATTTGCAACTTCTTTCCCAGGCTTAACTGATGGAGGCTGACATAATGTTGACGAATACGAATCAACTCTCAAGCCTGCCTTCTCTATCATCTCTTTAACTTCATTGACGCTATAAAACTTTGCATACTTGTATATAGAGTGTCCTTCTGCTTTTTTTCTCGCATACAGCTGACCCCATAAACTTTCCTTGTTTATTATCCCGGCGATAAGCCCTCCGTTTTTCTTCAAAACCCTTTTTGCCTCAGAGATCACCTTCTCAGGATTTTCCACAAAGCAGAGCGTAAACAGTATAAATACGCCTCCAAAAGATTCATCTTTAAAAGGCAGTTTATCTCCTGAAGCTGTCTCGGCCTTTATCCCGCGCATCTCCGCTATCTTTAAAACTTCTTTAGAAGGATCAATGCCGTACTCAATACCCAATGCTTCTGCAAATCGTCCCGTTCCTACTCCGATTTCGAGGAAGGGATGTTCAAGTCCTTTCATCAAAAGCCTTGCTGACGCGGCCTCCAGTTCAAAAAGCACTTTGCCTTCCGCACTATCAAACCACTTATCGTAATCCCCGGCATGCTTGTCAAAGGCTTCAACATCAGAACTCATTCCACCCACTTCTTCGGCGGCTGCTTTAAGAATCGTTCGCTGAACAGGCTGTCTTCTATCCCGATGTTGTAATCCGTTTTCGTATAGGTAACCTCTGTCCTGTGTCCGCTTGCCAGGTTTTTCATCGCTCTCTTTGTGATTGTCGGAATACCTTTAACATCTTGTATTTCATCAGCGCTGAAGACTCTGTAGAGTTCGCCTTTTTTGTCATAATACTCTTCTTTCAGCGGCAGGAAACTGACCTTGTCAATCCATGAGAGTTTGTAACTGTAATCAACATCCTGAGCCTTTGGAGAGCTTTTTATAACATAGCACTCTTTTGTATCAAGTCTTTCCTCTTTTGCAATAGCATGGTTATCATCTTCCACATCCCGTCCCGAAACATCTTCATATGTAAAATCAGAGCCGACAAAGCTTGAGCTTTTGTCCTGCGCGGCAATCCGTCGAACCATGTTGATCGCAGGCACAAAGAGCCACCTGTCATCGTCTTTAGCAGGGAATTTGTAAACCATGAACGTCATGTCTTTCACGTCAGCAGGCTGATAGAAGTACATGAAATATTTCTGCTCTCCGCCAGACGCGCCGTAATTCTTTCTCAGCATTGTAAGTTCCCTGACTCTCTCCTGTCCGCTTTTGCTGATAAGCTTCATCATGACCCTTGCCTTGAAATCCTTGCCTTGATAGAAGAAAGCTTCCTGAGATTTTTTAACAGCTTCCTCCGCAGTCAGGGCAAAGACATTTAACGGCATTAACAGTACAACCAATAACATCAGATATCGCTTCATTTTAACTCTCCCTTTTGAAAAGCCAGCCTTGCAGTAAAACAATAAGAGCTGGCAGATAAATTATTGTCATTATCGCGCTGAGCAGCATCATGCTGACAATGAAAGCGCCCACAGTTATATACGGGGTTAACGGCGCGAATATCATTACGGCAAAGGATGCTGCAAAGAGTATTGCGTTGCGCATTATCCCTTTCCCGGGACGCGCTGCTGTCCAGAGCAATGCGTCAGAAAGAGTTTCGCTCCCCTTCGTTTCGGTCATGCGTTGCCTGAGCCTGCTCACAAAATGGATAGCAAAGTCCACCGCCATGCCGAGAGAGAGGCAGGAAAGAACAGAGATCGGCATATCAAAGTCCTTGCCGATAAAGCCGACAACTCCATAGATAAACAGTATTGTGAAGAGAAGCGGGGTATATCCGACAATAGCCCATTTGACGGATCGGAAGTCAAAGGCAAGGATGGCAAATACGGCTATCAATGCAATAATAAAGCCCGTTACCATGTCCCATAACACCTCATCATTCCAGACAAGGTTGAAGTAGGCGATACCCGACGGCTTCAATTCCATAGCAACAGGATGGGCAGTCTTGTACTCATCCATCGCCTTTATCACCTCCCTCATTGCCTGCGCGTCCCATGTCTTCAACTGCACCCAGATGTTCGCTTTTCTGAACGGGTAGTCCACAACATTGTCCAGATCAGCGGGCTTTGCAGACATTGAGAAGAGGAAGATATACTGCCCGATCATCTCCTTTGTCTCAGGGACAACATCATATTTAGGGTCATTGTCATGAAGGACAAGGTTAATCCGCTTCACGTAGTCAACAACCGAAGTTGTCTTGCCGACAACAGAGAGTTTTTCAAGGTGCTGCTGAAGCCCCTCGATATAGCGCATCGCCTCAGGGGTTTTTATGAAATCATCTTCTTCTGCAGTCGCGACGACATATGCCATTGAGGTGCCGCCGAGAGAACTGTTTATGACCGTATCGGCTATACGAACATCGCTGTCCTTCTTGAACCATTCCACCAGATTATTATTGACATTCATTTTTGTTACCCCGACAATTGCTATCGCACAAAGCACAAGGCCGGCGATGACCGTAGCCTTTGGACTATGCGTGCCTATTGAGGCAAGCTTCTGTAATAAACTCGAAGTCCTGCTTGAGCCGATGTCTTCCGCATGAGCGATCTTTTCTATCTGCTCATCTTTCACAAAGGTGAACATGGCCGGGATAAAGCTGAAACTCAAGATCCGCAGGACGATAGTGCCGAATGCCACAACACCGCCAAAGACCTGTACCGGGATAATATTCATAAAAAGAAGCACGCCGAAACCGACGGCTGTTGCCAATGCGGTGTTGCGGACAGGGCGGCTCACAGCTCGCATTGTCTCGATTATTGCGGCCTTTTTGTCTTTCTTCTCCCTGTAGCGGAAGTAGAACTCGTTGAATATATGCATGCTGTCTGTTGCGATAGCCATAAGAAAGACAGGCGCCATTGAACTCATGATATGAATAGGGTAGCCAAGGCCAATAAGAAGTCCCATGCTCCAGACGATGCTGACCATGGCGTCCATCATCAGCGTAATGGAGAGGAAAAGGTCTCTGAACATGAGATACCTGACAAGAAGCATGACCATTCCTGCAATCGGGGCAAAGATCGCCATGAGCTTGAACATCTCAGCTCCGAAAGTATCCCGTGCTACAGGATCGCCTGCTACGTAATATTTTTCATCGCCTGTTTCTTTCTTCAATATCTTTTTTATCTCATCGGCGATCTCTTTTCCGTTTGATCCTTTTTCAAGAGGGACATATATGGCGGTAGTCTTTCCATCCTTTGAGATAATTTTGTCAATGAATAGCGGGTTTTCAAACAGCATCTTCCTGAGTGACTCTATCTCCGCCTCACTTTTTGGAACTTCTGTCATGAGAGGAGCGACCCGCAGCGTGCCTGCTTCGGCAGTTACATTGGTAATAGTCGGAAAGCTGTTTACATCTCTGGCAGCAACGCCCTTAAGTTTTAATATTTCATCTGTGATCCTCTGGACCTTTCCGAGGGTATCTTTGTTGAGAACGCCTTTTTCATTCACAATCCCGACCACGATCATGTCTTCATAAAGGCTGAAGGTCTTTTCTACTTCGTCATTCCACATCCTGACATCTGATGTCTCAGGGAGCATGCTTTTGGGGTTCGTGTCAGTCTTGATCTTCGTAAACTGGGTCGCAAACGCAAGTGTGATGATAATCGTAAGCAGTACGATTAGTTTTGGATGTTCAACAGAAAATTCAACAAGGGAAAACTTACGCATGCATACCTCCACCTATTTACGCAGGAATGATAATATTCGCAAGCTGCTTACTTAAAACGTCAGATTCATATCCGCCTTGATAACAACATCTTTATAATATGTGGCCGGGTCAGCTACCTCTACACCATCAACAAAATCCTGCTTGGTCATGCCAAAGAGCGGGACGTTCAAGGGACATGCAAGCAGCTTCGCTCCCTCTTTGTAGAGCATGAAAAGCAGATCTTCAACCGACGGGAGGTTCATTTCATCCATCCTCGCCATAACAGCATCGCCTTCTTCTTTAGGTTGGTCCGGCAGGCAGACAAGTGTGTTTACCTTGTCCTTATGAAGGGCGTTGACCCCGCGCGACCCGAAGAACATTGTGACATTAGAACCCTCTTTCAGGAGGCTGTACGCGGTCATGAGGGCATTGTAAACCTGGCACAGTTCATCGTGGAAACACATAATCGAAACGTTTTTGATAACCTTTTCCATTTTATCCCTCCTTAATTTTTTAAAGCCAACTGTTATTTATTTTCCCGTCAATATCTGGTACCACATTCTTAGACCTGTTATTGCGATAATAACGGCAATTGCCAGGCGGAGGTATTTGGTATTTACTTTCTTACTCATCTTCCCGCCGAATTGCGCCCCCGGTATTGTGCCGATGACAAGCGCTATCGCATATGGCCATAGTATCTGTCCGGTAGTCATCTTGCCTATGGTTCCCATGAGTGCGCCCAGAAAGACGATTCCAAGCGTACTGCCTATTACAATGCGTGTCGGAATGTTAAGCAGATATATCATTGCCGGGATGTAGATGAAAGCTCCCGGCGCACCGACCATGCCGCCGAAAGTGCCTATCAAAAGGCTTAAGAATATCGCAAGCGGTTTGTTATATTGAAGGTCATCAGGTGAGATATCCTCTCCCTGCTCACGCTTTGGAATGAACATTGTCACTGCAGCTATAACAGCCATTGTAGCAAAGATAGCTAACAGGAAAGAGCTTTTGGAAGTTTTTGAGAAGAGAGAACCTGCAAGATTACCTATGGCATTGCATACTCCCATGTAGAGAAGGAGAGACTTGCTCACAAAACGGTTTTTATTATGAACGATAACAGCTGTCAGGGATGCTGACAGCACCTGCACCATACTGATGGCGGCAACCTGCTTCATGTCAAACTGCCCGACACCGACCAGGCCGAGCAGTCCGGATAAGAAACCTCCGCCAAGACCGAGTATTACGAGTGTGATCAATAATTGTATTTCCATAGTTTTTTTATCTCTCCTATAGAGTTAATTTGTATATAGATATCTCAACGCCGTATTTTTTTGTAATCACCGTACATGGTCTTTTCAAGAAGCATGGCCATTGGTTTTTTTAAAAACGATTCTGACAGCCAGTGTTTTTCAAATATGACCTTTCCTAAATGCCACAATGGAGAAGGCTTGCGCATTTTTACCTGTGGATTCGGAGTAGCGTAGAAATTCCCGGAGCCGAACCCGGCTGTACCATCTCCGATCTCTATGAAACAGCCTCCTTCTCCCGTATATTCCGCTTTTTCTCCGATCCCCAAAATCTCATTTGCAATATTTTCAGCCACAACTTTTGCTTCAAAATGGGCAAAAACCCCTGCCTTGGGAAGCATCAGAGGCATACCCGGCTTCCACTCTGGGTATCTTGACCTTGGCTACATCTCCTATGGCGTAGACATTTTCAAATTGAGTTTTTAATGTATCTTTATCCGCTGGTATCCAGTCATCAGTCAATCCTGATTCTCTGATGACCTTGGGGGATTTGTGAGGAGGAACTACCAATAATAGATCATAGTTTGCCTTCCCTTTGTCAAAAGTTATTTCCTTTTGTTCTGCATCTATTGAGGCAACCTTGTGCTCAAAATTGTATTCTATTCCCGCTTCTCCAAGCATCTCTTTTATCATATTTCCCACAGCAGGCCCGGCAACCGGCATTGGCAGTGGTTCGGGAGCAAATATTTTCACATTAACATTATTTTCAAGGCCTCTCTTTCTAAAGATATCTTTCAGCAGGAAGGCGGTTTCATAGGGTGCAGCCGGACATTTGTAAGGCATGGAAGAAACAAGGACTACTATGTTCCCGCCGGAGAAGTTCTTTATACTGTCTCTCGCTTTCAGTATCCCGTCTAATGTGTAAATATTGCAGGCATCTTTTTTTAAGGCGTCTTCAAGGCCTGGCACTGCATCGGGAAATAATGAAGCGCCGAGAGAGATCACAAGGTAATCATAGGCGATCTCTTTCTTTTCGGTTTTGACTGTTTTGTTTTGAGTATCGATCTTTACGATATCTTCATTTATAAGATCAATGCCGCTCTCGATCAGTCTTGAGATGTCTTTTTTGATTTCTTCCGGTTGTCTGTCTCCGCACATTACCCAGAGAAAGGAAGAGGCAGATATATGCTCTTTGCTTTTATCTACTATTATTATCTTGTGTTCATTTCCTAATTTCTTCCTGAGATCATTAGCCGTAGTCAATCCGCCAACTCCTCCGCCTAAGACTACGATCGTTTTTCCATCGCTTCCCATCTTTCCTCCTTTAATTTATAAATGCATTATTGATCAGGATTATTATCTCTTTCTTTTCCCGGGGTAGGTACCTTTTTTTGACACAGGGCAGCATTTGGGCCCGGGTAGATCCTCGGAATATTCCTTATTTAATATATGAATGATATCCAATGCTAATGGACTCTTCAGGAAGTAGCATCTTAATCTGCCGTCAATAAAAAAATCGATGATCCCGGCGCTCCTGAGCTTTGACAGGTGCTGAGATATATTTGGCTGACTCACATTGTCAAGAAAGTCTTCGAAATCGCTTACGCACTTAACACCATTGGAGAGTTCGGTCAGGATTTTTATTCTGACAGGATGGGTAATGGCCTTGAGTATCTCAATACGCAACAATATATCTTTTGTCATATTCAAATATTACGATATTTGCATATGATTGTCAACTATATAATTTTTCGGGTGGCAAATCGGTGAAGAGGCTTTGATTACGAACGAATACTCCTGATCTATTTGCGATTTAATAATGCTTGATATTATGTGTTGAATGCTTTATTCTTGTGTTCCATATAGAATATGAGAATATTTATTTTGTATAATAATTCAGTTTATTAATACAGCAAGGAGAATTCTTTGAACTTTTTTGAGAAAATCGGTGACATGGTAATCTATTACCTTGATCAAGCAGGGATGATGGTCATATTTCTCTTTCAATCCCTTTATGCCTGCATCAAGCCGCCTTACAAAATAGCTCCTGTAGTAAAGCAGATATATGTTATCGGCGCTCTTTCCGTCTTTGTAGTTATTTTCACAGGACTTTTTTCCGGGATGGTGCTCGGTCTTCAGGGATTCAACACACTGAAAAAGTTCGGAGCTGAGGGGCTTTTGGGCTCAGCTGTTGCGCTCAGTCTGATAAGGGAACTGGGCCCTGTCTTAACCGCGCTTATGGTTACCGGACGGGCTGGCTCTGCTATCTGTGCTGAGATCGGCATAATGAGGAACTCCGAGCAGATAGACGCTCTTGAGTGTATGGCTATCGATCCGTATAAATTCATAATATCTCCCAAGTTCATTGCAGGGATAATCTCCTTGCCGCTTTTGACAGCCATGTTTGATATTGTAGGGATATTCGGAGGATACCTTGTAGGCGTCAAGCTCCTGGGCACGAATCAGGGGGCATTCTTTAATACGATGCTCACTGATGTGAAGTTTGACGATATTTATATGGGACTCGTGAAGTCTCTATCCTTCGGCCTCATTATTGTTTGGATCTCTTCTGCAATGGGTTACTTTGTTCATATGACAAGAGGAGGGGGCTTTGGAGCAGAGGGTGTAAGCAGGGTCACTACAAATGCTGTCGTCCTCTCGTCAGTCTCTGTTCTGGTCTTTGATTATTTCCTGACTTCCATGCTGATCTGATGATTGATAACAATTATATAATACAACTGGTAGATGTTGAGAAATCTTTTGGTACTCAAAAGATACTCAAGGGCCTTAACCTCTCTGTAGTTGAGGGCAGGACTTCTGTTATCGTGGGCGGAAGCGGCCAAGGTAAGAGCCTAACCATAAAGCACATCCTCGGCCTGATGAAGCCTACAAGCGGCAACGTTTTTGTATATGGCAAGGATATTAACAAGATAAGCAAAAAAGAGCTTAAGGATATAAGGTCTGAATTCGGCGTTCTCTTTCAGAACTCGGCACTTTTTGATTCAATGACGATATTTGATAACGTCGCCCTTCCTCTGAGAGAGCGAACAAAGATGTCAGAGGCTGAGATAAAAGATACTGTTAATGAATATCTGGAACTCATGGAGGTCAGGGGAGCGCATGAAAAGTTTCCTGCACAGGTCAGCGGGGGAATGAAGAAGAGGGTAGGGCTTGCGAGGGCGCTTGTTCTTAAACCCAAGATTATGTTCTTTGACGAGCCTACCACAGGCCTTGATGTGGCGATGAGCAATGAGATATACCGTATCTTTTTCCGCACACAGGCAAAGCTCGGGTATACAGCCATTATCGTCAGCCATGATGTGCCGAAGATATTCAAACTGGCTGACTATGTCCTTCTCTTCCACGATGGTATTGTTGAAGAGAACCTTACTCCTGAGGAATTTCAGCTTTCAGACAAGCCTGTTATAAGACAATTTGTCGAGACAACAATGGGAAGATTATATTCAAGTGAAATGGAGGATATTCAATGAAGAAAATAAGCATAGAGACAATTGTAGGAATATTTCTGGTGTTGGGATTGGTCGCACTTGCTTACATGTCAGTGACGCTGGGCGGGGTAAGCCTTTTCGGCACAGACCAGTATAAGGTCAGTGCCCAGTTTGGAAACATCTCCGGCCTTACCAAGGACGCCACTGTAGAGATTGCCGGCGTCATTGTGGGGAAGGTAGCAAGTGTCAGTCTTAATGGTGATGACTATCAGGCAAAAGTGGAGATGCTTATAAACCCTAATGTGAAACTTCAGGAAGACACGATCGCGTCTATCAGAACGCAGGGGATAATAGGCGACAAGTATGTAAAACTTTCACCGGGCGCTTCTGAAGATCTTATAAAGGACGGCGGAGAGATAGTTGAGACGGAATCATCGCTTGTGCTTGAAGAGCTTGTAAGTAAATACATGTTTGATAAAAAGTAAATTCTAATTATATTGAGGTGTGAGTATGAAACTGGTCAGGTTGATTTTAATAAGTACTGTTTTTGTTTTTTCGCTTCAGATGTTTTCTTATTCGTTCGCAGGTGATTCTCCCAAGGCATCTTTGCAGACGACAATAGACGCTATTCTAGCTCTCTTGAGGGATAAATCACTTTCAACTTCTGACAAGAAGGAAGTCAGGCGTGAAAAGATAAGGGCTTTGCTGAATGAGCGCTTTGATTTTGCCGAGATGGGCAAACGCTCTCTTGCCAATCACTGGAAGGAACGCACGCCTGCTGAGCAGAATGAGTTTGTTTCTATATTTTCAGATCTCTTGGAGGCATCTTATATCGGCAAGATAGAGGGATATACAAATGAGAAGGTGACCTATGACAGTGAGAAGATAAAAAGCGAAGGCAAATATGGAGAGGTTGAGACATCCATAGTCACAGAAAAAGTTGATATCCCTATTTATTATAAGCTGATAAATAAAGACGGCAAATGGCTGGTTTATGATGTCACCATAGAAGGCGTCAGTTTTGTCAGCACATACAAGGGTCAGTATAACGAGATCATTGTGAAGAATTCTTATGCAAAACTTATTGAGCAGATGAAGGATAAACTGAAAGAGGTAAAATCCTCTCTCTAATATGTGTTTTGCCGGAGATGATATATGAGCGATGAACTGAAGAAAATTATTCATGACTTAAAAGACAAGCTTCAGATATTCCAGTTATTGACTGAAAAGGAACTGGATACCGTAATTCCGTTTTTTGAGCGGGTAAGGTATCCTGCCGGCGCCACACTTTTTAAAGAGGGAGACCCGGGAGATTATTTTGGTATAGTTCTCTCAGGCAGGCTTGAGGTAAAGAAAGAGACAGAGTTTAAGGATAAGTCCATAGTGCTTGCATTGCTTGGGAAGGGCTCTTTTACTGGTGAGCTTTCAATGCTCGACGGCCAGGTCCGTTCTGCCGCTGTTGTGGCGCTTGAAGATTCAGAACTCTTTATTCTTAAGCGCGATACTCTTGATAAATTCATGGAAGAATACCCGCATATCGGGATTAAGATACTTAAAGGAATAGTCAGAACCATGTCCATACGCCTTAGAAGGTCTGTTGAAAGAATGGCAACGATCTTTTAAGCCCTCCGAAGGGCAATGATTTTCAATGATAAGTACATCCTGAATGACGGTGCTGATATAGCAGTTATAGGTGGCGGCCCGTCCGGGACTTTCTTCACGATCTTTGCCCTTAAAATGGCAAAGATGATCGACAAGAAGTTAAATATCACCATCTTTGATCCCAAGGATTTTTCCAGGAACGGTCCCGCTGGATGCAACAGGTGCGGCGGTGTAATATCCGAACTTCTGGTTCAAACGCTTGCTGTTGAGGGCATCAACCTTCCTGATTCCGTTATCCAGAGAGGCATCAATTCCTACAGGCTGCATACATTACACGGCAGTGTTGATATTGTCACCCCTTCCTTTGAAAAGACCATTGCTACAATCAAGAGAGGAGGTGGGCCTTCTGAAATTAATCTGGCAGGCAAGGAGAGTTTTGATAACTTTCTGCTTAAGCAGGCTATTGAACTCGGTGCCGTACACAGGCCTTTACGCATTGACAGGATAGAATACAACGGCGATAAGCCTCTTCTTTTTTCTCAGGGTGAAAAGGTGCATGAGTCAGACGCTGTTGTAGGCGCTTTCGGCGTCAATTCTACCGCAGCAAAGATGTTTGAAGATATCGGATTCGGATACAGCAGGCCTGAGACTATAACCACAGCCATTGCAGAATTGGAATTTGGTGAAGATGTGGTTTCTGAATATTTTGGCAATTCCATACAGCTTTTTCTGCTTCCTTTGCCGGGCATGAAGTTTGCCGCCATGATACCCAAGGGCAGTTATGTTACCGTCTGTATACTCGGAAAGAACATGGGTTCTCACACTATGGAAAATTTTCTAAACCATGATATAGTCAGGAAGATATTGCCAAGGGGGGCATATGTAAAGCCTATGTGCAGATGCCTGCCCAAGATGAGCATAGGCGCTCCGAGAATTCCTTTTACTGACAGAATAGTGATCTGCGGTGATGCCGGGTCAACAAGGCTCTTTAAAGACGGCATCGGCGCAGCATATATAATGGGCAAAGCGGTTGCAAAGACTGTTGTATTTGACGGGGTAAGCAAAGAACATTTCAGAGAAGGTTACTACCCTGCATACAGGGGCATCAAGATAGATAATTATTACGGAAGGTATCTCTTTTGGGTAACAGACCTTTACAAAAAGTACGGTATAATGACAAAAGGGATGCTTGCAGTTGTTGAGGATGAACAGAAAGGGCCTGGCAATCCCAGGGTACTAAGCACGATCCTCTGGAATATGTTTACCGGTAATGAGCGTTATAAAGACATATTCAAAACAGCTATCAGCATCCCGATGCATATTGATCTTTGGAGAGAATTTGCCGGAAGTATTGTAAGGAGGCGGAAATGAGCTACTCAGATATTGGGAAGGTTTATTCAGACGGTGAGGTAATATTTAAAGAAGGTGATAAGGGCGAAAACATGTTTGTCATCCAGTCAGGCAAGGTAAGGATAACCAAAAAAACCGACTCAGGAGACATGACCATTGCAATCCTTGATACAGGAGAATTGTTCGGTGAGATGGCGCTGTTTGATAAGCTGCCCCGCTCTGCAAATGCCACTGCCGTAGGAGAGGCAAGGATATTGAACATAGATAAAAAGAAGTTCTTTTCAAATGCGAGCAGGGACCCTTCCATGGTATTTAAGATACTGGAAACCACAAGCATGAGGATAAGGAAGCTGGATGATGAGTTCACAAAGCTTAAGAAGAGCAGGCTTGATGTGCTTCATGCCTGTATGGATGTTGATGAGACCTGCAAACTGATACTTGATGAGGCAAAGAACATCATAAATACTGACAACGGCTCTATAATGATATTTGACGATAACAAGAAAACCCTGACCATCAAGTCTGCATTCGGGGATAAGGCAGGCGATGCCATGGAGTTTGCAGTAGGTGAGGGCATTGCCGGAGATGTGCTTAAGACCGGGAAGGCAGAGCTTGTCAATAATGTCTCGCTGGATTCAAGGTTTGTAAAGGGCGGGGCCAGGATACATTCGATGCTTTGTGCGCCGCTGAAAGGCAAGGGTAATATCTTCGGCGTTATAAATCTGAGCAACAGTTCGGAAAAGATGTTTACGATAGAGAACCTGAAGATACTCCATACTCTTGCAATATATGCTTCTGTAGCTATACTTAACGCTAAGAGTTTCAGTAAGCTCAGCAGCGCCGCAGAGGATGTTCTGATGCATGCATCATTGCTTGATATGTAACGGGGTGCTCCGAGGCGTCTTCAGGTGCAATAGTTTTGCTTATTAGGCGAGAATCAGAATTTTGAGAGTTTTAAACTTTTATATTCTGACGGAATATTTGTAAAAAAAAGTGTTCCGTCATCCATGGTAACTTTGTAAATCTTTGCCGGGATATCTTTATCAGTAATAGCTCTGCCGGTATCATCTCTATTTGTATTTCTGTTTGTTACCCAATTGGTCTTTCCTTCATAAAGAGAGAATACTTTATTTACATAATCTTCTGTCTCAGGGAATGCCGGTACTCCTCCGTAATCCGTAACAGTGCCCGGCCCGGCATTATAGGCAGCAACGGCAAGCGGAAGATCATTGAACATATCAAGCAGAAAACGGAGGTATCTTGTCCCGCCGTCTATATTTTCCTCAGGGTCAAAGGGGTTGATCACGCCCATGTCTTTTGCAGTAGAAGGCATGAGCTGCATAAGCCCCATAGCGCCCTTGTTAGAGACAGCGTTTTTTCTCCAGTTGGATTCTACAGTTATTATGGCTTTAATCAAGGAAGCATCTACGCTGTATTTTGATGATTTATTATTGATTATCTGGTCGTAGTAGCTGCTGCTGTCATAACTGTTGAACTTGTTTACTTTTATTTTTTTCTTATGGGAGGTTACCGGAGGGACATTTGTGAATAGAACAACTCCGTTCTTATCAACAGACTTATATATCTCCCCATATGATAACGAAAAAGACAGAAGGACGGCCGAAATTACAAATATGAAAAATGCTTTCAGCATACTAAAATATACCAGTTAAAGGTTATGGCGGTCAATTATTAATTTATATCCTTTGGTTAAATTCAGTAATTGACTTGGATAACTAAAATCTTTTATGTGATTTTACTCTTATGTTTATTATTGCTTTTATACTTGACTAATTCGCCATTGATATGGGAAAATTTGTCGCTTTATCTTGCGAAAATGAAAGAATTATACATTGTTTGATAAATGTTTTTATAACTTAAGCAAAAGGAGGTATTAATGCGTAGATTAATGTCTTATCTGTTACTGCTTTTGATTTTCCTATTTGGCTTTGGCTTAATGTCAACCCAGTCATTTGCCCTGGACAGTTTGCAGAAAGGAATCGAAGAGTACAATGCTGAAAACTATGATGAGTCTCTCCAGTTATTTAAAGAGGCGAGGCAGCAGAAGCCTGATTCTTCAACTGCTGCATATTATCTCGGGCTTGCCTATGAGCAAATCGGGCAGATCTCTGATGCTGTAGAACAGCTTAAGGATGCCGTAAGTATGATGCCGGTTGAAAAAAAGGCTTACACTAACCTGGTTGAGATACTTTACAGACAGAATAATTCTGCTGATGCAAAACTTTACATTCAGCAAGCTGAGCAGGCCGAGGCCGCACCGGCAGATCTGGCTTATCTAAGGGGTCTTGTCTGCCTGCTGGATGGCAGAAACAGCGAGGCTGTTGATTCCTTTATAAAGGCAAAGGAACTTGATCCCTCTCTTGCGCAGAAGGCTGATCTTCACACCGGGATAGCCTATGCACAGGAAAGAAGAATCGAAGATGCGAGGGCAAGCCTTAACGCAGCCGTTAATGTAAACCCTTCTTCCGAGCTGGCCGATTATGCGAGAGAGTATGAGAGCAGCCTTGCAGGGATGGTGGAGCAGATGAAAAAATGGAGCTTCATGGTAGGCGCTGCGGTACAGTATGATGACAATGTGGTTGCAAAACCATTGTCAGATATACCAGGCGTTGATGATGTGACAGGTGAGGACGACATCAGCATTGTGGCAATGTTCAATGTTGATTATAAACGGCATCTCAGAGGGCCGTGGTTTCTTAATGCAGGCTACAGAATATTTGCTAACAACTACAGTGAAATAAATTCCCATAACCTTCTGGTACAGAAGCTCTCTGTAACTCCCGGGCGCAATATAAATGGCGGCAATATCTTCTTCCCCATTGAATACCATCATATAATACTTGATGACAGCGGATATGCATCTCTCTTGTCTCTGAAGCCGACCATAAAATTCATGCTTAACCCCGGTAATATCGGCGTGGTCAGTCTTGGACTCCTGCACAGAGATATGCTGGAATCGTCTGTTAACAGCAATGAGGACAGGGACGGCAATGTATACAGTATTGGCTTAGGTTATGTTCATCCGACATTTGAGGGCAAGGGCGTCTTCAAGGCAGGCTACGAGAGGTGGACCCCATCCATTGGACAGGTTAGGGGCTGATTTAAGGTGGAATGCACCGGCCATCATGCCGCCTCCAAAAGCTGTTCTGATTTCCTATATCCGCCAATAGGCAGATTCCAGTATGCCTCATAAGGGGTCTTGT